>CAYOZL010000001.1:0-20167 GCA_964408435.1 uncultured Bdellovibrionales bacterium
CATTGGTCATGCTCTAGCTAGCCCAACTAGAACCTATGCTCCCTTTCTAAAATCATTACTCTCTTTAGCAACGGACAGTATTAGCGGATTAATTCACTGCACAGGTGGCGGACAAACAAAAGTTAAGAAATTTGGAAGTGAGAACAAATATATAAAAGAAGACTTATTCCCTACTCCTAAGTTGTTTGAACTTATTCAAGAAAGTGGGAGCATCCCATGGAAAGAAATGTATCAAGTGTTTAACATGGGTCATAGAATGGAAATCTATCTAAATAAAGACTCAGTAGATTCTACTATCAATTTAGCTAAAGATTTCGGCATAGAAGCCAAGCAAATTGGTTTTGTTGAGAAATCAGAAGATACGAATTCCGTTTTAATTAAATCTACATACGGAGAGTTTAAGTATTAGCGCTAAATATAGCTAGATACTAGGCTATTTTCATTGCGCGCCAATTCATTAAGTTAAACAAAAAAAATGCCGATAAGTCTTTAGTATTTAATTTAAAGGGCATCAAAATGAACAAAAGAGATAATTTAATATATTTAGTTCCATTTAAGAAACATATCCCAGAAGCGCTTTTAGCTGATATTCCTGGTTTTGACACACTAAGTAAAGAAATTAATGTTTTAGGATTTTTAGATACTAAGCTTAGCTTAGGGTTTTTAGATAAAGAGATTTTCTAAAGAAGAATTAAAAAAAAACAACACTACATGTTCTTAGGACTCTCAAAGAGGCTCTAGGAGCTTTGTGCTTTCTATCAAGCACTATAAAAAAAGATATGATTGTGGAGAAGAATAGAATAACCATCCTTTAAAACTAGTCTAGAGCAAATCTCTAACGAACTAGTAAAAAGTTAACCCAAAAAAACTAAATAACAACCCCCATATGCAAATAATACTTTTGTATCAATGCAATTTAACCAGCGTATCCGCTAAGGGTTCTACCTGTCTTTAATTCTATTTTTATTTTAGGAATGTAAAAAACACTCAACTAAAATAAAAGAATAAAGACGGGAGAGAAACAAAAAAATGACTTGGCATACCACATCTATACGAAAAATCAGAACCAAAAAAAACCTGATTTAACCGTAAAAAAAAGAAAAAAAGAAAAAACAAAAAAAAACAACTACCACCACATAATATCGCCAAGTTTTTAAAAAAACTTTAAAATATAACATTACAAAACTCTACATGATTCTCTCCACAATCATTTAAATGCCTAGTATCAAATAGACACTTAAAAAAATGTGAGAGAATCTAGAAGCAGCCCCATTTAAAGAACAATCTTCTATGAAACAAAAATTCTTGATGTAAAATTCGAAAGAAATCTTAAAGAAATGTCTGTTTCAACCTTCTACCCCTAACCTAATTTTAAAAAGAAAAGTCAAAACCGCTGACCTTTTAACTTTGACATTTTGGCATTTCAGAATCAAGAAAAATCGGTCTAGAATCCGTAGAACGAACGTTCAATAATACGATTTTCTGTAGAATGATCGTTCAAAAATGAATAAAAATAAAAACAAGTACCGCAGAGCGTTAAAAAGGGTAAGAATAAGAGGCTAAGATTAAGACTAAGATTAAGATATTTACATTGAATGCTTTTATCTTTCTTAATCCTAATCTTAATCTTGATCCTTGTCCTAGTATTGGTCTTAAGAGACTCTATGACTTGCTATATATTACGCGATAATATTTAATCCATATGAATAAAAACCTTCAAACAAAGACACAAATGAATAAAATACTCTTAACTATATTTATTATTCTACTCGCTTCTTGCTCATCAAATAAAGTAGAGGCTCCTGCTTTCACACAAGATGAGATGATGAAAAAAATGATAGAATACGCAACACCTGGAGAACAACATAAGGCTCTAGAGCCGTTAATTGGCAAATGGGAAGTAGAAAGCAAGTTTTGGATGACACCTGATACTGAAGCAGTAACAGATAAAGGCTTTGCTAATCGTGAATGGATTCTAGGTGGCAGATACATAAAAGAAGAATACGAAGGCAAGTGGCTAGGACAAACTTATAAAGGCTCTGGTCTAATAGGCTATGATAAAGTTAAACAAGTTTACACATCAAGTTGGATAGATAATTTCTCAACTGGAATAATGAATGCAAGTGGAAGTTTTTGCACAAAGTCTAACAAGCTAACAATGAAGACAACAAACTCATGTCCAGTTTCTGGGGCATCTATTGAGGGGGAAAACATTACAAGAATAATCGATAACGATAATCATGTATTTGAGATGTATAGTCCTGGAAGTGATGGAGAGATGATGAAGATAGGGGAATTAAGTTTTACGAGGGTTAAATAGCCAGCACAAAGAGCACAGAGGAAGCAAAGACACAGAGGAAGTAGTAAAAAATTCCTCTGAGCCTCTGTCTACTCTGCGACCTCTGTGCGGTCTCTTACCTCTCTTAACGCCATTTCCCTAGCCAAGGTAGTAATTGCTGAATTCAAATTCATAATCTTGCTATACAGCGCAATAAAAACGAAAACGCTAGCAACAATATAAAGATAAAAAACTAAGTCTGCCCCCCTACCTACACCAAGTAAATTAGCAAAGAACATAGTAATATTTGGAAATAGAATAGAAACCAGAGCACAACTACAAATTGACATAGCAATTAACTTATCTAACAACGCAGTCCTAAAAAATTTTAGATAAGTAAAAAACGAAGCAAAAATTGAAGCAATTAATATTACCTTGATCATCTTTTCAACCAGCTCTCTGCAAAGCTCTCCCAAAGTATGTTAATAGAATTAGAAATCTTCTGTCCTTTTTTCATTGAATACTCTGTATAAGTTATCTTCACAGGAACTTCACAGTATTTCAGTTTCAATCTAGAAATTTCTGATAAAATTTGGCTTGCATGAGCCATTCTATTATTCGTAATCTTGATATTTTCAGCTGCTTTTCTATTAAAAGCTCTAAGACCATTATGAGTATCTGTTAACTCTAGCTGAGTAGTTAGTTTAGTAAAAAATATAGCAAGCTTAAGAAAAATTCTTTTAGCTCTTGGAATGTTAGATTCATTTTCTAGAAACCTAGTTCCTAATACGACATCATAGCCAGAATCAATTTTTTCAATAAGCTTCTCAACGTCTACTAAATCATGTTGCCCATCTGCATCAAAAGTAATTATACATTCTGCACCTTGTTTAAGTGCATAATTAATTCCTGTTTGCAAAGAAGCTCCCTGCCCTAGATTAACAGGATGTCTGCATACTGTAGCCTTAGTTTGAAGTAGTTTTTGATATGTATTATCAGTAGAGCTGTCATCTACAACAATGAGCTGATAACCTGCATTAATAATCTTACCAACCACATCCGTAATGACAGTTGCCTCATTATACGCAGGAACAACTAAGAAAACCTTTTTTAGAGGATTTAGATTGTTTTTCATTTCTGATTTTCTTACTGCTGAAGTATTCATCTTTTAAAATCAATTTAAAATAACATATTTTAGATTATAAACGTAAAATTTCTTAGAAACTATACTTACGTACTAGCAATAGCATTCAATGTAATGATTTTGCTATATATCTGGCTTACAATACGATAGCTACTCTAAAGCAGAACAGGACCCCGCTATTTTAGTCTCAAAGACTTAGGAGCGCCCTTTAAAAGTAAGAGAATTAACTAAATTCTTCATTTTATTTACAACTACAGAAGAACCAGAATGATTATAAATTCTAGTTTCGTAACGTTTATCTATAGCTTCTTTAGAATAGCTTTGCTCTATTGGTAAAGTAAATTGGTCTATCCACCAAAAAGTCTCAATTTTTTCTTTGGGCTCAGATAAAACAAATTTAAATATCGGGTTATCATAGTCAAACTTTTCATAGAATAAATGTATATTTTCACTCTCGATACATGACCCCTTGGCGGCTCTTTCATAATATGAAAAATCATCATCCCAAGTCATAGAAAGAAAATGAAAACGGTAATCCCCTGCTAAGTGACCTCTTGCCTTATCTCCTCCATAGTCAAAATCATGAGCCCAAGACAATTTTGGTGTAAACATTATCCTGTTTTCATTATCCACAGATACTATCCATTTATGATGATCGTAGCCGTTATAAAAACGATCTGGATAATGCCTGCATTGTTCAACAAACGGAGAAGGAACTTCTATATATCCTCTTTTAGCGACTCTAATCATTTGCTGACAGAGAAATAATGGATCTCTTACATCCTCAAGTGTATGAGAGCATATAACAAAATCGAATTCCTTATCTTTGAAACGAGACCATATTTCTCCTGTACACAGATCTCCTGTAACCCAGTCTGACTTTGTAAAATGTTCTTTCTCATCAGGCTTAACTATGCCTCTAGTTTCGTATGGATTAATGTCCATTACTACGTTTGCACGAGGAAAAACCTTCTCCCAACCACCTACATCTAAAACTCTGTCTTCTTTATTAATCAATCCTAGTACATATTCATAGCTTTCAAACATAGCATTTACCTAAAAGTTCTATAGAAAATCAAAATAGAGTTAAAAAAATACACTACTTCTTTTTGTAATATTGTCATAGTATATGCAAATATTCAAGACTGTTAATATTTCGAATCAAGTCTGTTGCTAGTGCTTAAATAATTTTTAAACTTCGAGTAACACTTTAAGATTCTATTTTCATACAGAGAAAACTACTAATTATGATAATTTCTCAAATTACATTTGCAATTTTTTTTTCCATAATTGTTTTCACTCTACTAATTCTCTCATCTTGCTATGAAAACAAAATAAGTAAACCTTTATTTGTTGTAGTCTTTTTTTCATTCTTCATACTTCTTGCCAACATTTGTGATTATTTTTACTTAAGTAGAAATATTTATTTTTTATTACTGACAACAGTCTTAATTTTAACTACTTGCTTAGGAAGCAAGCCATCTAAAGTTAGTATTATTGAATCACTAAAGATTGGATTTACATGGTTAGTTTTACTTTTTCTACTCTTTACTCCTTTGCTTTTTATTATTCCTAATGGTGCTATAGCAACAGGGCATCTTGTCTCGAATGACAGTGTAAACCATTCTTTTATGATTAAAGGTTACGAGTTCAGTAGAGAACTATTCCCCGGAAGACACTACTTACACAACTACCCTAGAGGAATACATTCTTTTCTACATTACTGCTCTTACTTAATCCCCTATAAGGCTCCAACATATCTTTTATCAGCTACATTATCTTTTTATTCTTTATCGTTTTTTTCTCTATTAACTCTAAGCAAGACTTTAAAAGCTAGTTACTCTATTTCTGCGATTCTTTCTTTATTATGTTTTTTACCCGTTGCTAGTTCATACACTTTGTTTGTCACGCAATGTGCTAGCTTTGTTTTTACATTATCATTTGTATGTTACTTGTCTCAAAATAAGAAAATTAAACATACTCTTCCACTAGCTTTATTGCTATCAGCTTCAATTTCCTCATATGGTCTACTGACCTTTAGCTTAAGTTTATTTAGTTATTTAATATGGCTAATTGGATTTAGCGAATCGAAGAAAAAATCGACTATAAATTTATTTATAATAATCTTTTTTAGCATCCTTGCTGCATTTCCTTCATACATATTTGCATTCAATATGCTTACTCAAGAATATACGAACAACACCCCAACATCTCTAATTGCTAGCCCTGGAAACCTTCCTGGTGGTTTTCTCTCTCCAGCGCACATAAGTGGTATATGGTTTGCTGGTCATGACTATAGAGATAGCTTAGGAGGAAGCTTCGAGTTGCAAATGGCAATAATCTTTATAATCTTAGAATCGTTTTTTGTATTTAGCGCTATCCGTAAAAAAAAGGAATTGTCTATAATATTTATTACTTTTCTAGTGCCAGTTCTTGCCTCAGTAATAATCCTAAAAAATCCTTACATAAATTTTAAATATTTAAGTTATTTTTGCCCTGTCTACATTTTCTTATTTTTCATTGGGATTCTTAGCATTGAGGCTAATTTTCTAAGAAAATTTTTATTTTTGTTTTTTCTTGGAAGTTACCTTTCGTTGTCATTTTTTAATTCACTACCAGCATTTGCCATGATACCTTCTATTAAACTGCATCAATGGAGTGAGTTAAAATTTCTATCTAAAACTTTTTTTCCTAAAGGCAAAACACTTGTTTTAACTAGAGAGGATTGGTTTCAAGAATTCATAACAGAAAAAGATGATTTTATCCCCCTCACTGACTGCATTCCAAGAGATAGAAAAGTTAAACCTGATTATATTATCTTTGACTTAGCGTATGAAGATTACATAAATAAAAGCTATCTTAAAAGCCATCCAAAATTAAACAAAATCATGCAAGAGCTACCAAAGAATTGCATCAGCATATTCTCTAATAGACATATAATTTATAATCTTAATTGTTCTTAGCAAATAAAAAAATATTATACACTAGCTAATTAAAATCTTAAAAAAATCTAGGTATAAAAGATTTAAACTTTATAAAAAACTTTTTTACTATTTGCTTAAACGATCTTTCTTGTTGTTTTTTCAGCAGCTCTTGTAGTTGAGAAAAACTCTCTTTACTCTCATTCTCTATTCTAGAGATTCTATTAATTTGCTTCATCAGCTCTACTTGAATAGCTTTTATACTGTCTTCAAATCCAGAAGACTTATTGCTTTGTTTTAAAAGTTCGTTTTGCAATAAAATTTGCAATGAATTAATGCTATTTTTATTCTCCACAACTCTGGATTCTAATTGACTTTGATTACTAGCAGCTACGGATAAAGCAAAAGAATTATCAAAAAGTATAGAACTCCGCTCAATACTTTTAATTTTATTATTCGAACAAATTGCTATAAAATAAACTGAATTTTGTTCTGATTCCTGCACTAAACTTGTTACTCCTTTAGAGTAATCTACAAATTCAGATTTCACTTCTCCAGAGCAATTAATTGTATCAGTTGCATCAAGTTGGGATAAAACGGAAACAGGAGAGAGTCTTTGTCCATAAAGCTTTACATGCGAAAACTTTGTTTTTAACAAAGTTATAAATTCATTTAGCTCTAGCTCATGTTTATGAAAATCGTTATCAGTTTCAATGTGTTCTTTTTTATTAGGTGTTGAGACTATAAAAATTCCATCTTCTTTTAAAGATTCTCCAATGCATTTTAAAAATTTCTTTTGTTCTTCTATTGATAAATGCTCAATAGTCTCAAACGATACAGCGACATCAAAAGCCAAAGGCTCAACAAATGTAGTACAATCAGCTTTAAAAAATGCTAAATTGTCGTTAGCATATTTTTTCTTTGCTAACTTTAATGCATCTTGATTTAAATCTACCCCAAGAACTTCTTTTGCTACATTAGATAAGATATTACTTCCATAGCCCTCACCACACGCAATATCTAACACTCGCAGACCTTTACAAAGTTGCTTGGCCCACAAATACCTATGAACATGCTCATGTGCTAAAAAGAAGTTGCCGAGATTTTCTGAAAATCTTTCTAGTTGCATAAATTAAACTTACTTAACAAAACGCGATAATTTATTTTTCGCCCTTCCAATTATAGAAAAATCACTTACCCAGCTCTGCATACCATGAATTTTCTTTGATTCATTTGCTACAGAAACCTTTAATTTATCTATCTCATGATAAAGTGACCTAATTTCTGACCTAGTATCATTCAATGCTAAATCGTTCTCGTTATCTACACTTGATAAAGTAAAACCTACAGATAACAAAGATCTTAAACTCATATTAGTCGAAATTGCATAAGCCCATAAAAAGTCTTTTTCATCCTCACACCACTGGAGTGCCAATCCTTTTCTAACTGCCAAATCGCATAAAACTCGAAAGAAATGCTTCCTACAAGATTCAAGTTCTTTTCGATAAACATCTAAATACTTTTTAGATATAGCAGTAGTATCGAGCTTACTAATCATATCAATCTGAGCTTCAGCACTAATCATTCTCGATTTAAGCTCATTAAATATTGTATTTGCCTCGAAAGATTTACTAGAATCCTTATTTCGCTTAAATGCTTCTAGAGCTCCGAAAATATCAGAAAAATTTTCAGAGACACAATTTGGTTGAACATAATTTAACACTGTAAGCATCTGACCTACTCTTACTTGCCTTTGAACAAAAGAGTCTAATGCCATTTGATGATGATGATAACCTATAGCTGTTTCGAGGTATCTAAGCTCCATTCCTCTTAAACCTAAGCGATAACCAAATTCAATGTCTTCAAAAGCAGCTAAATTAAAAGCAGTCGAGAATAGCTGCGGAGTATTTAGTAGAAAACTTCTTTTTAAAGAGACATTAGAGGTATAAAACCTATCATAGCTAGCTATCTCTTTATGCTCCATACCAATGTAGTTAAACTGTTGACCACCTTCACCAACAATATAGTTCATTAGCCAAGTTTTATCGCAATCATCATGCCAAGCTACATTCCCAACAAAAGCATGCTCAACTCCAGGGTATTCAGCATGAGCGTTTATATGTTCAGTAACTAAGCTTACTGATGGGATTATATCATCACCGGTAATAAAAATTACCTTTCCACTACAATTATATATTCCTAAATTTCTAGCACTTGCAGGTCCAGGCAAACCTTGGTTATTTAATAATTTAATATTTAATTTTTCACTATAATTACTTACTAAACTTTCTACTTCCTTAAAATCTCCATAATCATTTACCAAGACTATTTCAAAATCTTCTAAACTCTTAGTTTGTTTAAGATAACCATCTAAGGTTAATTTTAAAATATCAATTCTATTCTTAGTTGGGATCAAAACAGAGAGAGAATAAGTTGAAGGATCCTTATGTTTACTTAAACTAGAATCTCTTTTAGTCTGAAAATAATGGATTGCATCTTGAAGTTTCACTGCAGCTTGATGCCAATTATATTTACTAAAAACTGCTTTCTTAGCTTTTTTACCGACTTCTTCTAGAATAGACCTATTTTGTAAAATAGATTTTAATTTATTAGATAAATCTACTGTATCAACTTCACACCAGTATGCATTTTCACTAACAAAAGAATTTCTAGTGTCGTAACACTCTCCTACAGGAACTTCATTGTAATCTAACTCTATAAAACTTCCCTTTTCAGCATACTCAGTAACTCCACCAAAGTTTGGCATTAAGACTGGAACACCTAGAGCCATTGAATCAATAACCTTCATTCCAAAACCCTCACCTCTAAAAGGAGCAATAAGTGCATCCATTTTGGTATAGAGCGCTATTAAATTTTCTTTTGAAATAAAAGTTTTATGCCATACAACTTTTGGGAAATTAGGATATTTAGAAATCCATTTTTCTAAATCAGTGTTTTGAGCCCCCTGCCCATAGTCTTTAATATGGATTACGACCTTATCATCTTTAGTAAAAGCATTTCCTAGGGCATTAATTAATATGTCTGTACCGTATCTATACAAGTCATGTGAGTTAGTCATAACAAAAAGTTGTAATTCTTTTTGCTTTGAACCTAGATGTAAATAATCACTGTAACTATCATCAATTTCAGTAGAGTACCCCAAAGGCAAAACTCTAATATCTTCTTCTGATACTCCAATATCCAATAGAGCTTCTTTACAAAATTGTCCAACTGCTAGTTTTTTATTGGAATTATATTTTACATGTTTATTCCACGGGTCTAAATTCTTATCATTTCTGAAACGATAATTCGTACAATAAATTTCTAAATCTAATTTACCGCTTAAATCTTGCTTTAAATAATCTTCCCAATAATGCGTAAATTTAATCTGAACTGATTTACAGCTTTGCTCTTCTTTTAACTCATTTAATCTAAATCTTTTTCCACCCTCAAAAGAGCTATCTATGCATTTAGAAGAATTAGGTAAGCTTACTTTATGATTCAGTTTATCAAATGCGAGCGCCAAATCAGCACCAGCCCAAGCAAACGCACTTTTATTTTTTAAATCAAGAGCAAAATGCACTCCATCTCTATCTTTAGCCTCAATATCAAAGTCGTACTCACTATTATATTTATTATCGCTACTTCCAATATCTTCTAAACTACCACTATCAAAACCTTGCCAAGACTTTGAAAACAAGTTCCAATTCTCCTCGTTCTTATCTGTTCTTCCTGGAGAAGATTGACCATAGTGATAGATAGTACTAGCTGGAGTATACTTAACGATATGCCCAGATCTTCTAACTCTTAGACAAAAATCACAATCTTCATAGCCATTAATATAATTTTCATTCAAACCGTTTAAATTTTTATAAACATCTCTATTTATAAAAACACAGGCAAAAGTAACTGCTGGCACATCTCTTACATAATTTGCTGAAGGCAAATCAGGACTACTATGAGGATGTAAATGCCAAGGATGCCCGTCCGCATCAAAAGCAATACCACAATGATTTAATAAATTCGTTTGAGGAAAGATATGCTTATTTCCAACAACTCCTACATCTCTATTTTCTTCTAGTATTTTTAAAGGCTCTTCATTCCAGCTAGGAGTAAGTAAGGTATCATTATTCAAGAGACAAATATGTCTCCCCTTTGAAAGTTCAAAACCTCTATTATTGTTATAACTATAATTTCTTCTTTGTTCGTTAGTAATGATTTTAACTTCACTACTAACTGATAGACTCTTTAGATATTTAGCAGTCTCATCAGTACTTGCATCATCAATAATAATAATTTCATAAGTACAAGTTGTATGCTTCTTGATGCTTTCTACACAAGCCTTAGTAAAATGGCATACGTTATGAACTGGTATAATTATTGATAGATCTTTCATTTACTCCCCTATTCCCCATAGGTTTTATCATTTATTTGCAGAATTTAAAAGCTCAGTAATTTTAGTAAATTAAATAGTTTACAATTTACTGCTTTAGTGTGTTTCTAACAACTAGAAAGAATACTGTAATAAAATATTCATAGGTAGTAGCTTATCCGTCTCATAAAAAGACAAATGTCTTAAGAAGTTATTATAAACTAATTTAAAGGTATAAAATGAAGATAAACATAAAATCGATTTCTCTAGCTCTTTTTTCATCCCTAGCGGTAACTACTCTATATGCTAGCAATTCACTTGCAGATCATCATGAATGTTGTTCAGAAAAAGAAAATCAAGAATGTGAGAAAGAAACTTGCAATGAAGAAGCTGCTGAAAAAACCATGAAAGACGGTAAAGAAATGGCTGAGAAAAGCATGAAAAGTATGAAAGATACAGTAGATGTAAAGTCTGGAATGGAAAAGAAAATTAATGAAGCAAAGCAAGCTATCGCTGGCAAAGCAAATAGTGCAGTAAATTCTGCTACTGGCTCAATTGTTCCTAGCGTACCAGGCCTTAAATAAATCTCTAATAAAGATTTAAACTTACGGGAGGAATGTAACTCCTCCTGTTTTTTCTTATTTCTTCAACTAAAAAAATCGCCTACAAATTACCTAGCAACTTAGCCCAAGAAACTATTGTTCTTCTTTGTAGTTTCTCTTTTTCAGTTAATTCATACCTATTTTTTTCGGCTAGATAACCTAGGTGAGAGTTTAATTTTACTAATCTTGATAAAGACAAGCTTTTCACAGTTTCCATACCACCTTCAGACTTTAATTTATCATCTATACTTAGACTCACTGTAGCAAGCAAATCATCCATAAAGTAATTTGCAAACTCTTGCTCTGAATGAGTCTCAACAAAACTCTTCATCTCTTCTTGATTCTCAGCAAAGTATGCTTTAATAGCATCATTTAACTCTGTTTTAAAAACTGGCATTATATCAACTACACTATTTATTTTTTCTTTTGCAACTGAATTTAGCTCAGGAAGTATTTTTGCAATATTAGAAACCATACTCTTAGTATTCTCAGGAGCTGTGCTAATTAAATCAGATTCAAATGCTGCAAGATGACCAGGCAAACTAATATCTATTTCATTTGCAACAACTGTTGCTATACCCTCTGTATCGAAAAATACGTTTTCAACTGAAGAAACCATAGCTGATAGGTATATTGATAATACCAAAAGCGCTAAACCTCCCCATTTCCAAACTTTTTCAGTTACAACTTTATTGTCGCTTATTTGTTTAGATAAAAAATCTTCGCTCATGCTCAAGGCCCTTTGTCCTTGTGAAACTTTAGGCTCCATCGGCTTAGCAGGCTTAATCATTTGCTGCTCTATTTTCTTACTCTTAGTTTTTTTGCTCTCTACCTTCTTTTTAACTTTCTTTGTTTTAGTCTTATTGCTAGCACTTTTACTACTTGCAGTTTTCTTCTTAGTAGATTTCTTATTGCTTTTTTTAGTCTTTTTTGTTGGCTTCTTTACAGCTTTCTTTACGGCTTTCTTCGTTTCTAGCTTTTCTTGTAAATTTTCTGTCTCTATATTTTCAGTGCTCATTATTCTTCCTCTGTTTTATTTTCTATAGTATTTTGCGCCTACTATTCTGTGTTACTTAGTCGTGCTAATTAATTCTTCACCAACTACTTGCATAGACAAACCAATTGCTTCATTTAGGGATACTTTTTCAGAAACATCAGGCTCTGACTCAATAACATCACCTAATGAGTTAGCAATTTTTAAAGCTTGTTTTTGATGTTTAGAAAAATTACTTTTTACAAAACTCTTATAAGCATTCAATGCAGCTAAAGTATAAGAATTTGAAATATTCTCAGAGCTCTCCTTGCTTAGAATTTTATTTAATTCTTTTTCCAAAGTCTCTTCTTGGCTTAAGGCGATATCAAAAAGTTCTTTTTTTATTTGTGGGTATTTTCCTTGAGCAAAAGAATTCAAGTCGGTCATTTCTTTTGATATCTCTTCTTCAATAACTGGCCATTCATTAGTTAGCGCTTCCTGAAGATTCGCTGTATAAATTGGCAAAATATTTGAACTAGATTTTTTTACATCTTCAAGATACCTATCTGAGTTTGCTAAAACCAAATTAGATACTTTTTGAGAGATTTCTGGAACAGCATTTTTAGCAAAGCTTTTAGCAGAGCTAATAGCGATTAAAGTAAAAAAAGCGATAATACAAACAGAGCTAAGCGCAATTACTATTTTTGCTTTATTTTTATCAGAAATAGATTGTTTGTATTCATTAATTAAGTCAGCCATTTTTATCCCCTAGAAATCAGTTACATCTAATTGATGTTAGTAAATGGGCTAAAGTTGCGGATATTAGTAAGTGATTGAAATTCTAATAAAATTGTACGTTTTTTAGGTTTAAAAAATAAATACATTTGCAAAGAGATATATAAAAACACAAATCGGAGCCTCGTAAAAAGTAACGAGGCTCCGAGGGAACTCTGAACTCAAGGTTAATTAGCTAACGAACCGTTCAATGAATTTCAGTGTAGAAACTATTGGTTCGGCAGGATCGTTCTCCTCCCAGTTTGGTGGATTAGGAAGACCTTCGAGACCTGAATCAAGAATGATGTTGGCCGAACCGTTCATCACTTCAATATCAACACAGCCTTCAAAACCGTTTTCCAATGCTGTAGTCATAAAATCTTCGATTGGAAGCTCTTGACCATCGATACCAGGCTTAAGTGGATGGCTTCTCGAGTAGTCGACTGAGACGTGTAACGCATGTACGTATCCGCCTTTTACTGCTTGACCAAACTCAGCCAACAGTTCTTTTTCTGGAATAGCATTACCACCAAAAGCGACATCCATCTTTGGTCGATTCTTCTTGCGTGGATAGAGCAGATGGGCACTGTCAATAGTGGCACCAACTTTGATCCTCTGCCCACGTTTATGAAGTTGGTCGCGAACTCTATCTATCAATCGAATCAAGACTGAGAGATTGTTAACTGTTCTTAGTTCATGAGGACTCAACATCTCAAACGTGATACAACTCCCATCAGGAGTCTCATCAAGTCCATCCGTGATAGCCGTTAGCTGTCTGGTGAATGAAAACTTTTAGCTCCTCTCCCTTAAGAGGAGCTTTGCCAACATTGTGCCTCCACGCTTCTGGTAAAAGCATCAAATGCGGTGATTCCAAATGATCTGCGAACGACATCTGCTTACGCAGAAAATCCAAAAAAGCGTGACGCTGAGTAATAGGATCAACATCAGGATCCGTAAAAGCAACTGGAATCACGTCGAGCCCCTCTGCTTTGATCATCTCACCAACAGAAAGAGAAGCTCCAAGTTTCTCTTCACCTACATCAAATGGTAAAGACCATTGCATAAGGTCAGGAAACTGCCTCTTAACTTCCTCTAACACATTGAGAACGTCTTCACGAAACGCATCAAAGGTTGCAGTGAATGGAAATCCACCGAAACGAATTTTAGACTTACTGTTCATTATTCTTTTTGTCCTGATACTAAACAAGTACTTGAGGAAAAACACCTCATTCGCTGGCAACCTTGCCAACTAAAACGCCGTTATATCTCTTTGCGTTTTTAGTTTTGATAACCAAAAACGCAATAAATTTATTTTTTTTAATTAATTATTTAAAAAATCAATCTCTTTTGAAAAAAGAGAAAAATAAATAGAAAAACTACTTCAATCCGTAAAGAGTCCAACTAAAACTACTTAGTAAACCAAAATTTTCTACTTCTTTTTGGCCATTATCTTTACTAAGTAAAATATTCCAACCCTTATCAGGGCTAGATTGAGCTCCTTTGGAATCTAGAGCAATGATTTCATCTTCAGTTGTTTTGACGATATCTAGACCCGCAGATCTTTTATCCCAACTATGCGGCTTTTTACCTGGCCCATACCTAGAAGATAGAATTTCTGAAACTGTAATTCTTTTTGTCACTTGGTGTTGTTCTATTCTGGTGTTGAAACTGAGCTATTTAATCTTTCTCTTAACTCCTTACCAAGCTTGAATGCTGGAAGTCTTTTAGGCTCTACTTTAATTTTTTCACCTGTTTTAGGATTTCTTCCCCAATAGCTTTTATAATCTTTAACTGTAAAACTTCCAAAGCCACGGATTTCAATTCTTTTTCCAGTAACTAATGAAACTCTCATTTTCTCGAACATTAAATTCACGATATCTTCTGCTTGCAGACTGCCCATACTAGATTTTATTGCTAATCTTTCTATTAATTCTGATTTATTCATTTTTTATAAACACTCTTTAAATTATTACTTTATAGATTTAGTAAAATCTCAACCTGAACTTCAAACTAAACTTCAAATCCAACAGCCTAAGGTAATCTTAAAATTCAGACTTAATTAAGATACACATAACACATAAGTATTACAACGGTTTATATAAACTTATACATAAAATTTTCTTAAAAAGGAAATTAGAATAAAAGTTAGTAAAGCTTTGGGTAATTATAGTCTAAACAATACTCTTAATGAATATGCTGATGAGAATCAGCTCTAGCTAATATATCATTTAGTTTAGAATTAACCTTGAAACGTGGTTTCTTCTTGGCATAACGATTTAATAAAGGCACAGGATCAACTACTACATATCTTCCTAAGTTATCTTTTGTTCTAACTTCAAAATGTAAATGAGAACCACTACTTCTTCCAGTAGAACCAACAGAAGCTATTTTTTGCCCTCTAGTTACTCTTTGTCCTTTTTTCACATAAAGCTTATTTGCATGAGCATAAAGTGTGTAGAGTCCCTTCTCGCCCTTTACAATTACAGTTCTTCCAAAACCTCTTAATCCTGAACCAGAATAAGCGACTACTCCATTATGAGCAGAATAAATTGGCGTTCCTCTTTTTGCACTAATATCTATTCCATGGTGGAACTTCTTCCCTCTTTGACCAAAGCCTGAAGTATACTTACCTGTTCTAATAGGCCATCCGATTCTAGCTGCTTTTTTCTTTTTAACAGCTTTTGGCTTTCTGACGAGAATTCTATTACTAGTAGCGCCTAATTGAGTATTATTTCTTTTAATTTTATTTAAACTATGCTCCCCGTGGCTAGCATGATTAAACTCAGCTTTCTCAAAATTAAAATCGGTACTACTAAAGTTCTTAGCAAAATCAGCAGAAGTATTTGGAATCCTTAACCATACACCTACTCTTAAATTTTTTGGATTATGAAGATGATTAGTAACTGTGATAACACTTGGATCGACTTGAAACTTCTTTGCAATCTTTAGTAAAGAATCTCCAGGCTGAACTTTATAAGCTGTAAAGCCTGAGCTTCTTGCTAGATTATCCAATCCATTGCTTCTATACTTCCTAGAGCTACAGCTTAGGAAAAAGCAACAAACAAGAATTAACGTAATTAAAATTTTGATATAATACTTCATCAATTATGCACCTTACTAAAAGTAAGATGCAATAAAACACTCTACCTGGCAAAAGAAAATAGCAATTATTTACTGCTGTTTATAAAAATATAGATTATTAAGTACATTAGAGCTGCGCACTTTAAGTTACCTAAAGTAATAATGCTTAATTTCTTAAGCTTTAGCTATCTAGAACAATGCATAAAACAGCAAACTAAATTAGGTCGTCGTCATCAGAATCAGACAAGATTAAATCATCTCCGAGGTAATCATACTCTTGATTGCTCTCATCTAAATCAACAAACAAGGTATACTTACCTTGGAAACCTAAACGAATAGTTCCTACTGGACCATTACGATGTTTAGCTACAATAATTTCTGCAATTCCTTTATCAGGAGACTCTTCCCCATTATAAACTTCGTCTCTGTAAACAAATCCAATTAAATCTGCATCTTGCTCAATCGCTCCCGATTCTCTTAGGTCGGCCATAATCGGTCGTTTATCATGTCGACTTTCAACTGCACGGTTTAACTGAGATAGAGCTACTACTGGAATATCTAACTCTTTAGCTAAGGCTTTTAATGAAGAAGATATTTCTGAGATTTCCTGATCCCTTCTTTCTATTCTTCTACTCGATGCTTTCATTAACTGTAGATAATCAACAAAAATAGCTGATAAAGGTTTTTCTCTATGCAACCTTCTTGCCTTTGCTCTCATTTCCATCACAGAAATTGAAGGTGTGTCATCAATAAATATATCTGCCCCTGATAACTTTGAAGCAGCGTCAACTAATTTAGGAAAATCTGTTTCTGCTAAATTTCCACTTCTTACTTTAGAGTTATCAACTCTAGCTTCTGAACAAAGTAATCTTAAAACAATTTGTTGCTTAGACATTTCCAAAGAAAAGAAAGCAACTCTTTTATCATGGTCAATTGCCATTCCTCTAAGCATTGATAAAGCAAGAGCTGTTTTACCCATACTTGGTCTACCAGCTAAGATCAGTAAATCTGAGCCTTGCAAACCATTAGTCATTGCATCAAAGTCTCTAAATGTAGACGGCACTCCTGAAAGCTTGCCTTTATTAACATATAGCTTCTCTACATGCTTAATAGAATCCTTTACTAAATCTCCTACTTTTGAAAAACCAGATTTTAATCTTTGCTCAGATACTCCTAAAATTCTTTGCTCAACAGTATCAATTAAAGAATCTAAATTTCCTGTAGCAGCTAGCGCTTCTTCCATAATCTTGCCAGCTTCAAAAACTAATTTTCTTCTAACCGACATTTCACGAATGGTTCTTGCGTAGTAGAGCACATTAGAAGTAGTAGGTGCGTAATCTACTAAGAAAGAAAGATACTCAACTCCGCCGACATCATCTAGCTTTTGCACTTCTCTAAGTGCAGTACTAAGAGTTACTACATCTATTGGCTCTCTTCTATCCCACAAGCTAATCATTGCTTGCCAAATTTCTTTATGAGACTGCCTATAAAAATCTTGATCTTTTAAAACTTCAACAACATTTAAAATACAGTCATTATCTAGAAGGACCCCACCAAGCACAGCATACTCAGAATCTACAGAATGAGGAGCTACTCTACCTTTAGTAATACCAGCAGTCTCACCAGCTTGTGAGAATTCTATTTTTTGAGCTAAGTTGTTTTTCGACATATTTTATTTTGAACTGCTGATAATAACTTCACGAATCTAACAGGCATGTGAGAATTTATCACCTCAAATTTACAAACATTTTCACTATTTTCTTCAATACTTTTCTGCAAGGTGTTAGCTTTGTTATATTTTCTTTGTGAAATAAAAAACAAATAGGAAGATAACTGAGCTAGGATCCTATCCTCATAACTAATACTTGGCTTTTTCAGTGCTAAACCAACTGACTGCTCAGCACCTGAGAGTTTATTATCTAAAAATAAATTAACACTATGATCTAATAACATTCCAGCTGGGACTGAATAATTCAACCCCACTACAGTGTTGTTAATCAAACTAAAACTTTGCTCAAGTTCTTCGTGTAACATTAACATTCTAGAATGCACACTAACCTGATACACATCAGGAGATTTCACTAGTGCTAAATTAGAATAACAAAGAGCTTCATCTAACATTCCTAAAGCGAAGTACGCCGAGGATATATTTCTATTTATATCAACTAAGTCTTTTTCTTTATATACTCTACCAGATGCTTGTTTTATTTCCTCTTCTGAGCTTAAGAATAAAAGATTAAGTAGTTTTTCAAATTCTTTTATTGAAAAAAAATATTCTCTTTTGCGATAAAGAGTTTTTGCGTAGTTCTCTAGAGCTACTGCATTATTAGCCTCTAATTCTATAGCCCTCTTAAACATTTGTTCAGCTTGAACGTATCTAGACTGAGAGAGCATTACTACTCCTAGGTCGTTATAAATAGTGCTCTGTCTAGGTGCAGTTTCTAAGGCTAATAAAAGTTCCTTCTCAGCTAAGTCATTTCTACCACTTGCTAATAACTGCTTAGCTTCTTTTACACGGGTAATAATTTCTAATTCCGTATTAGGTAGAATTCTAGCGCTATCAACTTTAGGAGCAGTTACGCAGGAATATTGCAAGAAGCATAAAAATATTAGAATAAAATACTTAACTTTAACGCACATAGTCTACTAGACTTAGTGCAGAAAAATAGAATTTGCAAAAATATTAAAATTCTTTTAGTACTCTGTTTTAGTGCTATATTAAGCAAAACTAATTATATTAAAGACTATGTCAAAACCGATCATAAATACTAATAAAACAATTATTGCTATTTCTGCTATAGCAATTTTGTATTTCCTATTCACACTAAAATCTAATAGTAGCGAAAAAATTGTTATTCAGCCTGCTAGTCAAGAAGATATAAGTGCTTCTAAAAGTAATAATTATTCAACACCGAATAATACTACTGCGGGAAAAAATTCGTTTCCTAGTGACATAATTTCAAATTCCGCACCAAATATCATAGATATTCCAGATAATAATAACGCTGGGTTTGACCCAACATCTGTTGGAATTAATATTAATAATATACCAGATGACCTTCCAGAAGATCTTAGAGAACAAATTTTAAATCCACCTGATCTACCAGACGACTTAAAAGCTCAACTTGAAGCAGCATCAGCTGAACTTCCGCCGGACATTATAGAATCTTTAAACACTCCTCCTAGAGAAGTAACTATTGATGAAGTAAATAGGATTCCTGGAGTTAAGTTTAATACTGAGGGTTCAGCTTTAAATTAAACTTAAGAGCTGACTTGTGACTTTACTAGCTTTGCACAGTTTTTTCTTAATTTGATTAACTCAAATGATTCAACTACACATTCAAGTTCTATAATTGCCCTTTGTCTAAGAACTAACTTGTTTTTGTAATCTGCATTTATTTCTGATTTTTCAGTAAGGTCCCTACTTCTAGCAATAGCATGTACCATATCATCAATATAAGTCTCTAAACCCTGTTGATACTCTATTAAAATATCTAGCTCTGAAGCTAAATCTTTAGGAATTTTTCTTCCTTTAAATGCAGCAGAAACAAATGCAGTAATACCAGATTGCTTTTTATAAATTTTGTTTACGATAAGCTCAATTGCATCTTTTACATCTTCTTTTTCTTTTACAAGCTTTTCTAGCTCTGTGTATTTGTCTCTATCTAGAACTTGTAATACCTGCGTTACTACTACTGGATCATTAGGAATTTTTACTTGCTCTATCTGTTTTTGTTCTGGATTGATCTCTTTTTTTAAAGGCTTTGTGTTTTGATTTAAATCCTTTGCTGTTGCTGGAATTTCTATTGTATCTAAATTGTTTTGCGAATGATGTAATTCTTGAGTGCTAGCCTGACTATCTGGCGAGCTACTACTTTGTATGGAATCTAAATTAGACATAAAAAAACCTTTAATTTAACTTACATAAGTTATGCATATCTATTACAAATAGATAGCATGCAGAGATAAACTACTGGTATCTCTAGATCTTCTCAGTCTTAATCCTAGTCTTAATCCTAGTC
>CAYOZL010000001.1:20267-72843 GCA_964408435.1 uncultured Bdellovibrionales bacterium
GTCCTAGTCTTGGTCCTTAATTTTAATTTCTTTGTCATGCTAATTATTTTTAGATTAGAAAAAAGACTAAGACAAAGAGAAAGACAAAGACTAGGACTAAGATTAGGACTAGGATTAAGACTTTTTATATTAATACTTAACTGGCTCATCATAAGAGAATGATGCGACTTGCGGTGGTATAAGCTTGTATCCCTTATTTTTTATTCTTTCCTTTTCTATATGCTTTAAAAAGTGTTGCGATCTGTTCTTTAGAGCTGAAGTAAAGTAAAAGAAAGTTTTTAAATTCAAATGTACCATTTTCACAGTCTTTAAGGTCTTTAGTGGTAACTTTACGACGAACCCCTTGTTCTTTAACAGTATCAGGTCTCAACTTAGAGTCATCTCCCATTTTCAAAACAAGAAACTCTGTTTGCTGTTTCGCGACAATTCCTTTTTTTGATTTTGGCTTTTTCTCTACAACAATTTTCACGCTGTCAGAAGAATTTTTATTCTCTGCTGATTTTTTCGCTTCAGCAGTTTCCACACTATCAGAAGTGCTTTCAGTCTCTGTTGGCCTTCTCACTTTTGTATTAACGTATTCCCAAAAATTTTGCATTGTATCAGAATCTTCAAAATACAAAGCAAGGATTTCAAAAGCAGTAACATGAGTTCTCTGAAATGAGACAAACTCACTCTCAATATCGCCGCTATACTTTCTCCTTTTTACAGTTTTTCCATCTTCATCAATTGTCGTAGGTGCTTTTCTGCCAGATTTTGGCTTAGGCATATTTCCTCTACTAATTGGCTTTTTGGGATCGAATTCAAACCAAAACGATTTCTTACCAAACATAACACTCTCCCATCCTATGGAAGTGAGGCTCCCAAACCAGTTCTCTAACTTAACTGATTCTTCAAGAGTCGACTGAGTGCATAAAAAACCTTTTCAAACTTGTACACCGCAGTCGAACTGTTTAAGAAAAAACAACTCAACTACAGTATTTAATTTTACCCATATTAAATTTGATTAAACATTTATTTAAAACTTTCACTCTTTTATAATTGAGATAAAAATTTAAAATAGCTTTTCGAAACAGAGATAAAAAACCTTTTGGGTGTCATACGACAACCCAAAAGAGAATAGAATCTAAAGACAGAGCAACAGAAATTCTAAATGGGTGAAGTCGCTAGCTGGTCTGGAACGAGTCTTATTATCTTTGGATGCTCTCTTTCAAAGTTTTTAAGAAAGTAGAGTGAAGTCTCGCTAAAAATCTCAGCAACAAATTTTCTACCTTCTCCGATACAGCTCTTGGTAACAAAAGTTACAGTCCCTTTTTTATCGTAAGATTCATGGAACCTGATGCCACTTGAAGAAATCGGAATTACACATGGATGGCCGTTAAAAAGAAGAGTATCAACATCTCCTGATTCCCACGTAGTCCGTTGTTGGAGTGGTAAATTCACAATGCAGTCTTCGCCTACTTTTAATCCTGCGAGCTTTTGCTTCCAAGTAGAAACAGAATTGGGAAGTCTGTCCAAAGAAACAAACCATTGAAAGTCTTTCCCGTAATTGTAAGACGTCAGCGCCAAGACTGTCTCACCAGCTCTTAGATGACGAATTAAATTAGTTCTGGGGTCTCGGTACCACCAGTTATGTTTCAGCACTCCTAACATCTTTAAGTAGAACAGTAGATTCATGGTGGTGGGTTTACCTTTACCAAACAAATGATAAAGGCTATTGAGATTTGTTCCGTCTATTCTCATTTTATTTACTTTTCAAAGAACAAAAAAACGCTCGGATCTCGAATCCGAAAAGCTCTTAATCATACAACAAAGATGAGAAATAGTAAATTTATGTAAAATTTTTAATGAGAAATATATTAATAGAAAAACTTTGAAAAAAGAGTCTTAAAGTAGCTTTAAAATACTATTTTAAATACTTATAGAATCAAACGAAGAGCAGGGCTTTTTACTTAAAAACATTTGCCGACTTACAAAAGAATTTGCAAGTCGGCAATTTAGAAACAAGAAAAATCCTATGTCCTTGTTGAAGTTGGAGCCCAGTTTAGGATTTCCTCAGCTGTAGCCATCAACTGATCACCTGGTGTCGACAGACTATCCCTGGCGCAGTTTACAGCAAAACTTAGAACATCCTTCAGCTCCCAAGCTTCCGTGTTATACAGCCCATAAAGAAGACCAGCATCAAAAGCATCGCCTGAACCAATTGGCCAAACAACCTTGCATGGACGTGGATTGATTTCAGTGAATTTCTCATCAACAAGCATTTCAGCTGAATAAGTTTCAGCATCCGGGTCGCGACCTGTTAAAGCAATGACCTTCAAATTTGGATAGTCACGTGCGATTGTTTTTGATGGAGCTTCATCCATAGGTTTAATTCCAAGATCGGATAAGGCATGACTCTTACTTCCAACAAGGAAATTAGCCTGCCCGGCGAAAGTCCTACAGTAATGACGCCATTTTTGCATATCAGCTTCTGTTGGGAACAAACTCTTTCTGAAGTTTAGATTAACCATCACGGTTACACCAAATTTTTGTGCTGTATGAATGGCGTTCATGTAGATTTTTGACATCTCATCATTGAGACCTAACTCATGGAGACAAACATGCAAGATGCTAGTTTGTGACATCAAGCTTTCGAAATCCCAAAAGCCTTGTGCCATATCGAGAGTTAGATTAGCCATCACATCACACTTCCTGCGAACTTTTGGCACTTGGCCACGGTCTCCAATTGGAGCTCCGAAGTTCATGCATGGAGTTTGGTATTTCTCATCAGAGACTTGCGCAACCAAGTCACTTGAATTATCAACTCCCATTTCTCGGATTTGCCGAAGAATGAATTCACCATGTGCATCATCAGCAAGAGCGGTAATCGCCCCAGCTTTATAATCACGATTAAGGCTAATTAAGTTTGCAGCCACATTGCAACTAGCACCCACTGCAGAGCGAGTAACCTTACTTGCTCGTGAGTTAGGAAGATTACCCGTACTTTCCAATACTAGCATCTGAACGAGACAAAGAAACTGGAAGCGACGAGTGTGTTGAATTTTCATGATTTTTCTCGGTAGAGACTTATAGGGGAAAAACCTCATAGAGGTAAAAAGCCGTGCTTTCTTTGAATAGAAATTCAATCAAAGCACGCTGAATATAAAACAGTATTTAGGGATGATAGAGAACTAGAGCTTAATTAACATTAAGCATTGAAACAGTCAAGAATCAGAAGCCTTTCAAAAGCATAACTAGAGATTCTAATTATTATTTATAAATTATTTTTTAAATAAACTAATTAAAGCCAAAAAATACCATTTTAAATACTTTGGTAACCAAGCAAAAAGTTTAAAATTACTTTCCCCTTCAGTCCTATCAAACCATTCAGTTGGTAATTGAGAAATTTTCTTACTTTGCTTATGAGCCTTATAACAAAGCTCTAGTGCTACTTCGAAACCTCCAACACTTTCGATCTCTTGTTTTTTAAGCCAAGTACCATCATATAATTTGAAATTATTTGTAGGGTCACTAGTTGGAAAGCCAAGTAGTTTAATAAATTTTCCAGAATTTCTAGATAAAAAACTTTTGAATTTAGGCCCACCGTGTTGCTTCCCTTTTGGCATATATCTTGAAGGTGAGACTACTACAGAGCCCTGTTCCCATTGATGAATCATCTCAGGAATAATTGAGAGTTTATCAGAGTTATCTCCCATTACTACTATCACTGGTCCCGGTTCACATTTAGCAAAGCCCCACTTAAGAGCATTGATGACCCCTCTACCGAATTGATTTTTTTCAGCTATAACTTTTGAGTTTTCTTTACTTAGTTCTTTAATAAAAGGAAGCGAAGTATCAGAATCTAAATCATAAACAAACTTTAGAGAGTCAAAGTTAACTTTTTCTCTCTCTAAAGTTTTATACAAAGTTAGAACATTTTTACCTTCGTTATAAATAGGAACAACAATTTGAATTTTACTTAATGTTCTTAGATATAACTCTGAGCTCACCGTATTATCTAAATTGTGCCCAACTCCACTTGTTCTTTTACCCAAGGTATAACCTCATCTAATATTTTATCTAGTTCTGTGTTAGCCTCGTATCCTAAAATTTTTGAGGCTTTTGAGCAATCAGGAACTCTCTTTTGTACATCATATTCAAAAGCTTTATCACTTATGTATCTAAATTCTTCATTTGGCTTTAACTTAGACCAAATTGCCTCTGCTAGTTCTAGAACAGTAGTGGATTTTTTAGTTGAGATGTTAAAATCTTGATTAGTTGCAGCCTCATGCTCAATACAAGTTTTAATCCCTTGAGCTAAATCTCCTCCATAAGTGTAATGCCTAACTTGCGAGCCATCACCAAGAATATGCAAAGGGTCTTGCCCTTTAACTATCTTTTGAATTAAATCAGGTACAACATGACTCATTGCTAACTTTACATTTCCAGAAACTATTTCTTTATCAGTTAATGCTTTTTGCTCACCAACTCCTACACAGTTAAATGGTCTAACTATTGTATAAGGTAATTTGTATTGCTCCCAAGCTCCTTTTGCAAAATACTCACATGAAAGTTTTTGAAAACCATAAGTACTTAAAGGCGGAGGTGAGGTAACAATTGCAGATTCAGGTGTTGGAAAAATATCAGCAGATTCAAAAACCATACTTGAACTTAAAATTGTAATCTTTTTTAAATCTTTATTTGTAAATGCATCTATTGCAGCATCAAAACTAGAAGCTGTAATTCTTTCATTCTCAGCCAACAAATCATATGCAAATTCATGAAAATAACTTATTCCCCCAATCATTGCAGCGCATGCAAGCATTTGCTCACAACCATCTAATAACTCTTTTAAAAGATCTGTATTTTTTACATCTCCTCTTACAAATTGATAATTAGGGTGATTATCATAAGATTTTTTAATCTCTCCGTATTTAGAGTAATTATCCACTCCAACAACAGTCCATCCATCATCTAGGAACGCTTGCACTACGTATCCACCAATAAAACCTGCAGAGCCTGTAACTAAAATTTTTTTACTCATTAACTTTCTTTCCTTTATTCGCTATTTCTTGATCTAACTTTTCAGTATTAATTTTTTTATTATTCCCTGGTAAAATATTACTGGGTAAAATTTTTAACTCTGGCTTAGAGAAAATACCCCAAACATCTACATATGGCTTCTTTAATTTTAAATCTTTATATTCCTTGTGTGGCGTGCCTAAAATAACGCAATCACTACTATCTAGAACATCTTGTAATTCATCAGAGCCTTCTAAGTATGGGTCGTGCCATAATACCGTTGCACCTTTAAATTCTAAGCCTTTTTTTAATTTAAAACTTAAGGACTCTCTAATATCATCGTTTTGTGGTTTAAAAGTCATACCCAAAATTCCAATTTTCTTACCCCACAAATCTCCTTTAAACATATCTATAACTTTACTTACTGCAAAAGTTGCAAGACCTTCATTTGCAAGCATTGCGGAATGCCCCATCATGAACTGATGATCAAAAAAACTAGCTAACTGCATGGTGTCTTTAAACAAACAAGGCCCAGCGGCAAAACCAGGGGCTTTGTAACCATTTGCTCTTGGATATTTATATTTGATCGCTTCATATATCTTGAAAAAATCTACGCCATTACTCTCTGCAATTACATAAAATTGGTTTGCTATTGCAAATTCTAAATATCTCCAAGAATTTGCCATCAGTTTTGTCATCTCCGCTTCTATTGGAGAAAGTCTTATTATCTCAGGAGCTAAATGGGCAAAGATTTCATAAGCTGCATCAAAAGACTCTTGCTCAAATGCAGAAACAATTTGAGGCAAAGCATCTATCTCATCTAAAGCATAACCTTGAGCTACTCTTTCAGGACAAAAAGCTAGTTTTAAATTTTGCTGGCTAGATTTAATTCTATTGTATAAATGCTCCATTGTTCCAGGAAACAAAGTTGAGCGCATAATTATTAATGCATCAGGTTTTAAATATTCAGCGTATAAATCAAATATTTTTAAAACATCAGAAATCTTAGGATTTAAATGTTCATCAACTGGAGTTCCAATTACAAAGACTACAACATCTGATTCCTTGCACACACTTGCATCACTAGTTGCAACTAAACCCTTTTTTAAAGCATTTTGTAATTGCTTATCACCACCATTTTCTAAAAAGGGAAATTTTCCGGAATTAACGATATCAACTGCTTTTTTATCAATATCAATTAAAGTTGTCTCAGCACCGGCTAATGCAAACTTCACGCCTAGTGGTAATCCAACATGTCCACAACCACCGATTATTGATATTTTCTTATTTAAACTACTATTCATACCTACACCTTACTTGCTACTACAAAAGTTTGAGCGCCAAAAAACTTCCATAAAATAGGAAATTTTAAATAATTTTTTGCCAACTTCTCTGGATCTAGAAAACCTGCAATCGCTCCTACTTTTGATTTAGAAGTATAAGGCAAGAAACGAGGAATTAGCTTATCTACCTTATAGCCACTAACCTCAAGAGCTTCAACTAGGCTATGCTCAGTTATAGCAATATGATGATCGACATAATCCCAATAAGCACTTCCAACATATCGAATATTAGGTTGCAGTATTAAAAGCTTACCATCTTCTTTTAAAAGTTTTTTTGCATCCTCTATAACTTCTAGAAGAATCTTCTTTGAAGGCAGATGCTCTAAAAAATTACTCATAAAAACTATATCTGCAGACTTAGAGAGTTTCTTTGTTACATCTGAGATTAAGCATTTATGAACTTCAACTCCAATATCTTCTAATTCAAGAACATGTTCACTCAAATCAACTGCTATTTTTCTTTTAGCCGAAATATTTTTTAAAAATAAACTATCCCCTGCCCCAATATCTATTACAGTAGAATCTTTTGAAATATACTTAGAGAAAAAATCTTCACAAAGCACTTTCCATGTAGCTTCCCTAGTAGCTTGTTCTTTTTCAGAGAATCGTTGAGTGTAAATCTTATTCTCTTTACCAACCCCTTCACTGGTATTAGCTTTTTTAGCTAAGTCTTTATCTTTTTTAAGGCTAACTGACATAAGACTTCACTCTTTGTATTAATACAGGAATTCTCCAACGAAGCGCATTTACTAACCTATGATACTGCCCCGTCCTAATCATATTAATTCCTCTATTAAACATAGTTAAATATTTTTGATACTTATTAGACCCAGCAACAAAGCTAACTGCAATTGAATCTGCATGAGTTTTATTCCCCATAACATCTTTTGCTTCTAAATTAACTTTGTTTTTTATAAAAGGGAATTTTGCAACTTGAAGACCTCTTAAATAAACTTCTTCATTAGAATCTGAATTAGATAAGAGCTTAACCTCTAAACTAAGTTTATCTCCTCCTTTAGGAAGTTTATAAAATGGTAGTTCAATTTCTAATCTAGAATCTTCCTTTGTTAAATTAAAAGTCTTTTTCACAAAACCTTTAACGTTGAGTTCTACTTTTGCCTTAGCACTTGAAACACTAATAGGAAGTTCAATTTTATCAACTTGTTCTGCAGGAATTAAAAACTGTTGTTCTATAGAGGAGTTATTACTGTTTAAAACAACATCTACAAATTTACCACTAGGTTGAAGATAAGAAGCTCTAGTAACAATAGGGCTTTTCATCGGCTTTAATTCTTTTTGCATTCTAGGCTTATTAATAAAATCCAATAAAGGAGTTATAGTTTTATCCCAGGTAAATTTAGTTCTAATTAGATTTTGCGCGTTTACAGATTTTTGTACGACCTTTTTAGGGTCATTAAAAATTTCTTCTATAGCTGCTGCTATTTCTTGTTTTGACTCTGGATTAACAGCCCAACCTGCATCAAACTCTTTTATATGCTCACTGATTTCAGAGAAGTCATTATACAATACCGGCATACCACACCATAGATACTCAATTGTTCTAGTAGTAAAGGCTAACTCTCTTTCTAAGTTATATTTCATAACTTCTACTGCTACGTTTGCTTTAGCATAAATCTTTAAAAGATCTTCTCTAGCAATATAGCCATTTACTTTAATTCGTTCTGAACTATCAGCTAAGCTCTTAACTTGTGAATAAATTTCTCTAATTTTTCTTTCTTCCTCAGATAAATTTTGAGTTTCATGAGGGGTTCCAAAAATTTCTATTCTACCTGAATTTCTCTTTTTGATTTCCTCACAAATTGAAAAAATAGCAGTAGATTGATCTTGCCATGGGAACCAACCTCCCCCACTGACAAATAAAGGGTCAAAATTAACTGATTGAGCTATGTCAAACTCAGCACTACTATGCTTTGGAATCTCAGGAGAAAGAGAAACAGGAATGTAGCGAATAAAATGTTCATCAACTGGAATTCTTCCAGCCTGAACTAACCAACCATAAAAGTAGTTTCTTTGTTTTCTTCCTGCAGTTAACAAACAATCAGCTTTTGCTAAAACTTCTACTTTTTTATCTGTATCAACTGCTTCGTTCCACATGCTTGTTTCAATAAATCTTGAGCCATGTAAATCAATTATTAATGGGCAGTCTGGTTTTTTACTCAAACCATAATGGTCCCAATTAGAAGCAAATATTACAGCATCTGCATTAGCTTTTTTAAGAAGCTCTTCTTGTGTATGCCAGTTCCATAACCATTCTTTTTGTTCTTCAGAAATTTGGTCGAAATATTTTTCTACTAAATAAGTAAAAGCTGGCATGGAGGCAATAACCTCAATACCTTGAGATTTCAAACCATTATATATCTGCCAACATCTTAAGCCTCCACCACTAGTAGGAAGCCCCTTAAAAGGCATTAAGTCATTGCAAAATAATAATACTTTTTTACTCATGATTGCTCTTTAGACAACTGTATATGATTTGAACCATAGACTGAGTGGCATAATAGCTGAATTACTCAAAAAACCAACTAATTTATACCTTATAGCGTGGTCAAGATTCCTTATAGATTGACAGTCTCTCTTGCTAAGCTCTAAGTTCTTAATAGGCTTATTGTTTTTTTAAAAAAAACCATAGTCTGACTTAGTTTAATTCTCTATATTTTGCTCATGCAAAAAACATCTTTAGTCTTATCTGGTGGCGGAGCCTTAGGGGCTGCTCATATTGGAGCAGTTAGAGCAATTCAGACTAAATTTGAAATAGATTATATAATGGGCACCTCCGCTGGGGCGATAATGGCAGCTGCTCTTGCTTGCGGAAAAACACCTGATGAAATTTCTACTTATCTAAAAGACAAAAAACTCCTTTCTCTTGCTTTTGATTTTTCTTTTAAAGGTAGCGGAATTATTAGAGGCAAAAAGATACTCGGCATGCTTGAAAAGATATATGAAGAAAAAACATTTGAAGACTTAAATCTAGATTTAAGAATTTGCGCTACTAACTTTAATACTGGCAAATTAGCAATAATTAAATCAGGCTCAATTTCTAAAGCAGTAAGAGCTTCCTTGGCTGTTCCTGGAATTTTTGAGCCAATGTGGATTGATGGTGAACCATTAATTGATGGAGGCCTAGTATCAAATTTCCCTATTTACCCTACTACATTAGAATACAAAGGTGATAGCATTTTAGCGATAGATGCCTGCACTGCTCTTAGTGAAAAATATAAAGAAAATGCTTTTAAGCTCTTCTCTATAAAAAATACTATTGAAAGAACCTTAAAAATAATATTCTTAAATCAAAAAGATTACCAAGTAGAAGATAAAAGACTTAAAATCATTAAGCCTGCATTAGAAAAATATCATGGCTTTGACATTCTTAAATTAAAAAAGATTGAGCGAATTGGTTACGAAGACACATTAAAAGCATTAACGTAATGCTAACAATAAAAACTACGAGAGCGCTCTAACCCCAGCAAGTTCCTGCCAACCCAAAGCTAAGGCTTCCATAGTTGCCCCACCTGCAGTGATCATAACTAGATTATCACTCTTACTACTAAATTTATCTGCACTACCTGTTGCATCCCCTCCACCAAAAACTATTGTTTTTCCACTCTTTTCTAAAATATCAATTAAATATTTTGAGCCTTTATTGTGCAATTCACTTTCCCAAATTCCAGGTGTTCCGTTTACAAAAACAGTATCAGATTTATTAACCTGCTCTAAAACTTTATCTAGATATTCTACAGCTACATCAGGTGTAAAGAATTCTTCAGAAATCCCTTCACTAAGTTTTTTAGTTTCATCACTTTTCTCATCTAAGGATTTACTTAGACAAAAAATATCAGACACTAATAAACTAGAATCATCAAAACCCTTTCTTTTTTCAATGATTTGCTTGGCTATCCCAATCTCTTCATCTGCAGGTTTATATTTCCCAACTGTGTCTACCCCGCTAGCAAAATGAAAAGCTATAGCCGGTAGACCTAAAACACAAAAACTTTCTACTTTCTCGGCTAAACCTAGCATTGCCTCAGCTTTATCCGCCATTTTTGAACCACCAAAAATAGCCATAGTTTTAGCACCTGGTTTTAAAATCCCCTCTACAGAATCTATAAATTCCATTACTGTAGGCCCTGCAATACTTTCACCGTTTTGTATCATTTCATACACAGATACATCTTTATCTCTGTGTAGAGTCGCTGCAGCATCTAGCACAGCTAGCTCACAACCTTTCCTTAACTCTTTTGCTCTTATGTTTCTTATCTCAGAATCCTTGCTTTTTTCTTCTTCGCTGTAACGCAGATTTTCTAGTAACAAAATTTGCCCAGGCTTTAACTCAGATTGAAGACGCTCTCTTTTTTCCCCTACATCAGGAGATAAGATAATTTCTCTTTTTGTTAGCTCACTTAAAGCTTTTAAAATATTTTTCGAACTAAGCTGCTCTCTATTCTCAGCATTAGGCCTCCCTAAATGTCCACAAAGAACAACATTTTTTGCGGACTTACTAAAAACTTCATTTACTGTTCTAGCTGTAAGCTTTAACCTTAAATAGTTTTTAATTTCTCCTGTCTTATCATTTAAAGCATCTAGGTCTGCTCTGATTATAACAGTTTTATTTTCAAGATTTGTATTTTTAAGAGTTTTTAAATTCATATTTTAATTTACCGATATCCCCAATATCCTCAAGATAAAGAAGGGATATCAACAAATTTAATTTAAGGCAATTGCCGAGCGCAGCGGAAAACAAAATATAGTTTACTCAGTTTGATTTTTAGTAAAATAAGGCTTTAGCCTCAACACTGAAAATTAAACTGAGTCAATTATATTACCTAATTTTTCTAATAAAAGGCTCGTCATTTACAACAGATGCATCCATAACTCGTTTCTTTGCAGCGTTAGCATCTCTTCTTAGGTTGTATGGTCCAACTAAAATTCTCTTATAATTTACTCCATTTACCAATGCATTTTGTTGCATAGTTTTAAAGCCAAGGTTTGTTAACTTTGCTTGTAAATCTAATGCAGCTGAACTTGTAGTTTCTGCAGCAACTTGGACATAATAAACTCTTTTAGAGCTAGCTTTTCTAACAGGCGCTGTTTCTCTTACCGCCGAAACCTCTTTAGAGTAAGTAGATTCAGTTGAATAAACTGGACTTGATGTACTAGCAACAGAAGAAGTAGTTGTTGTAGCTGCTGAAGAAACAGGCACTGAAGAAAGCTCTTTAGCACTTTTCGTCTTAGCCATTTTATCTGTTGTTCCTGACGTGCTTACAACTTGACCACCTTGCTCATTGATTATTTTAGCTAAATGCTCCGCTCTTTTCTTAGAAGCAGGGTGAGAAGATAATATTTGGCTTATCATTCCAGCCTCTCCTTCATTTGCAGATAATTTATTAAATGCTCTTATTGCACCTTGAGGGTTATAGCCTTTTTGCATTAAAAATTTAACAGAATACTCATCAGATGCAGTTTCTTGAGATTGAGAAAATTGGCTATTAATTACTTTTTCAAAAAGCCCACCTAGCATATCTGAATCAGCTAAGATACCTGCCGTTCCTGCTGTGCTAGAGACTCCTTTTCTAATTCCAGAGCTAGCTCTTGCTAGTTTAATTCTTTTTGCTGAATGCCCTAGCTTCACATGCCCAATTTCATGACCTATTACAGCTAATAGTTCTTCATCATCAAGTAAGTCCATTAAGCCGCTATAAACTCTTACTGTTCCATCAGCTAAAGCAAAAGCATTTAACTGCTTTGATAAATAAACTTTATAGTTAAGCTTAAGGCCATCTTCATTTCTATGATTTTTAGTTAAATTAGCAAGTCTCTTACCATACTTGCTTCCACTAGGCGCCACTCTATTTTTGCGATCTGAATGACCTGCATAAGCTAAAGACATTTCCTTAACTTCTTTATCACTTAAAGTAGCAGCTTTTGCTAAATCTTTTGCTCCATCTATTGCTTGACGAATATCTAAATTGCCAGATGTTTTTGTGTTAATACTCTCTAATCCACTAATCTTATTTAACCCAGGTATATCTTTCATGTTAGAAAACTCTTTTAAAGTTGCACATGAACTAAGTAAAATTAATAAACTAAACTTAACTACTAAAATTAATATATTTTTCATCTTTCTACCTTAAATTTCATATCTAAATTTATAACTACTCAGATGTATGGTTCTAATAAATCGATTTCTTTTTCTTAATTAAAACTAAGCTAATAGAGCTCATTAAACAGCGATAGCTATTCTCTGAGCATTCTTAGTGTCAATAATTGAAATATCATGCTTAATAGTTCTAAAGATTGCTCTAAGAGTGTCTGCACAGTCAACAAAAGTCATATCTTCAGGTAGGCTATCTAAAGACCTATCAACAACAACCATATCTACTGCAGAGAACATTAGGTTAACGTTTTGGTCTAAAATGATAGATAAATCCTTTGCGTTATAATTGTGAAGGTTCTTAGAAATTAAATCTAATCTTTGCTCTAAAGCGAAAACAATTCTCTTTGCAGGAGCTAAGCTATTAATAATTCTAGCTTCTACTACGTTAAAACGCTTATACATCCAGCTATCAAAAACTGCTAATACATCTTGAGAATCTCTTACTATACTTTCAAGCTGGTCTATCTTCTCGTTAATTTGCTTTTTAGCTTCGTTTTTTCTCTGACTTAATTTATACCCGATAAAGCAAAGTATTATTACTGCGATACATGTTAATACTACTATTGTTAGAGCTTCAGGTGATTGTGTTATTAATGTTAATGCCTTCATTTTATTCTCCTTTATGTTAAATGGACGCTACACCCATTTATCACCTAATTTAAGACTTTTGTTTCATTTAATTTCACTTATATCCCATATAATTTATAACTGCTTGATTATATTAGCTTTTAATTCTAGTAAATCAATACGATAATTCTTGATTTTAGATGTTTCTACATGCTATAATCACATTAATGGTTAAAACATCCATAAAGGTTATATGTCTGTAGATTTTAAAATATGTCTTAAAAAGCTTGTTAAGCCAATAGTAAGCTTTTGCTTAAGAAGAGGTCTGTCCTACCAAGATTTCGCAGATATCTCTAAAACTGCTTTTGTAGAGCAAGCTCAAAATGAAATAGCTAAAAAAGGTCAAAAGATTAACTCAAGCAGAATCAGTGCAATGACAGGCATTAGAAGACCTGAGATTAAAAGGATTAAAGAAGGAAGTGAGATAATTAACACACCTAGCCTAGTTAGCAGAGTAGTAAGCCAATGGGAAAATGACTCTAATTTTAAAACAAAGGCTGGCAAACCTAAAATACTCGGTTTTGGTAAGGATAATTCAGAATTTAACGAATTAGTTTTATCAGTAAGCACTGACTTACACCCCAGCACAGTGCTCTTTGAATTAGAAAGACTAGAGCTTATAGAAAAAAAACCTAGAGGAATTGAGCTAAAAGAAAAAAGACACATAGTAACCGATGATATCGATCTAGGATATAAGATTCTTTCAGATGACATTTCTGATCTTACTACATCAGTAGAACAAAACTTATTTGATGCACCTAAATTAAAAAATTTACATGGAAAAACTAATTTCGATAATATTTACCACGAGGACTTAGAAGAGATTAAACAGTGGCTACTATCAGAAGGTGCAAAACTTCATCATAAAGCTAGAAATTTTTTAGCTAATTTTGATAAAGACTTAAACCCTGATGCTTGCAAGACTCCAGGGGCCTCTGTTACTTTAACGACATTCTCAAAGATAGAAGAAAAGATAGGGGAAAAATGAAAAACATAGCGATTAAAGCCTTAATAGTTCTAATACTAACATTAACTCAAAGTTGCGCTTTTTATGGCGGAGGAACTATTGGAACGGGTCTACCACTTGGAAAAGGTAGCAACAGTGCAACAAATGTTTCCTATGTTGACTTCACAGTTAGTGTATATGACATAAATTACAACCCTGTTAGTTCTGCTCAGGTTTTTCTATCAACTTCTAGGCTTGAAGAAAATGCTATTACTAACAATGATGGATATTCTGAGTTAAATATAATTGCTGATAGCAAAGAGACTATAAGTGTTAGAGTAGTAGCAAATGGCAAGAAGTATATTAATAGCTTTAAATTAGCCACCACTGATGTTAACTCAGGTAGTGTTAATTTAATTTTAGCCCCTAACAATCAATTAAAGATAGAAGATTTGGAATTGTTTTAAAAAAATAGATAAGGAGAGTAATCTAGCTTATTGTCTTAAAAACAATAATAATATACTCTCCTAATCTATATGAAGTTCCTCATTTTCACTACTGATTGCCCCCCTATTAACGACTTACCAACAAGCGGCACAGCGCTTAGAACTTTTGGTATCGCACAAGGCCTTATTACAAATGGCCACGAAATAGTCTTAAGCCCGCCAAAAACTGCAATGGCAAAAATTAAGTCTGAAAGCAAAGAAGTAAAGGAACTTAAAGAAAATTCTTTTGACTCTAATAATCAAAGAGCATTAATTGAAAAACATCAGCCAGATGTAATTTTTTGTGGTCATTGGCCTGCACTATCTCTAAGCTCAAAACCCGCTCAACCAATTGTTATTGATTTAGCTGGTCCACATATGCTTGAGAGACATTATCAAAAATCCCCTAATCAACAAGGAGCGCTTCTTAGTAAGCTTAACAACTTAGGGCTAGCAGACTACTTTATAGTTTCAGGGAACAAACAAAGATACTATTTTCTATCTTACTTATTAAGAGCAGGGATAGAAAACCCGGAAGAAAAAATAGTAAATATACCTATGGCACTATCTCCAGATATGCCTGAAATAGATTTAGAAAAATTCAATAATCCAAAATTCCTATTTGCTGGCGTTTTCCTACCATGGCAAGACCCTTCAGCTGGACTAGAACAATTAGTTTCTGAAATTGATTCGAGAGCTATAGAAAATAGCAAGGGTAACTTAAAACTCATTGGAGGCAAGCATCCTAACTACAATATTAAAGAAAAAAAATATGAAAAGATTTTTAATAAAATATCTAAAAGTAAAAATGTAACTCAAAAACCTTTAATGCCTTATGATAAATTCATTAATGAGCTTTCAGATTGTAATGTCGCTCTTGACTTAATGGCTTGGAATTTAGAAAGAGAGCTAGCAGTAACAATTAGAACAACAACATTTCTTTGGTCTAGCTTACCTGTAATTTACAATGATTATTCAGATTTATCTGAATTAATTAAAGAATATAATGCTGGTTGGGTAACAAGTCCTGGTCAACCTCTTAAAGAGACAATCGCTGAGATTTATTCGAACCCTAAAAGCTTAATTGAAAAAGCTCAGAATGCTAGGAAACTAGCTAGTGAGAACTTCTTGTGGGACACAGCAGTTAGACCACTAATAGAAATTATTGCGGGCAGTAAAAAACAAATACATAAAGAAATAGATATTTGCGTTGACTATCCAGATAATAAAGAAATAAAAAGTAAAAACTTAACACAGTATTTCACTTGCCGAATTGAAGGTTTAAATAAAATAGAATTTAAAATTGATAATTCAAAATCTAATGGCAAACTAGACCTAAAACTATTTGAATGTCCTGATAATAAAATAAAAAATGAAAATCAATTAATAAAGCATTCTAATATTAAAATAACACCTAAGCTTGATTGGTGTTCATTAGAATTTGAAAAGATAAGTGACTCAGCAGGTAAAAAATATGCTCTTGAAGTAAAATCAGACCAGGACTTCTACCCTATCGCCTCACGAGGTTGTTTATATCCGCTTCATCTACTGGAATCTAAAGGCAAAAAGATTGCTCACACCTCTTTATGTTTTAAAACAACTTGTCAAAAAAGTTCTAGTTAAGAATGCTACCTAAAACAATTATTCATGTAGTTACTTATAATGAAACTACTGTTGAGCCTTGTTTAAATTCAATGCTTGAACAAGAGGGTTTTGAAATAGGTGAAAATTTTGAAATCTTTGTAAGTTACAACAAAGGCTTAGAAAGCACTTGGCAAGACTTAGAAAAATTTAAAGATAAAATAACTCTATTTAACAATAATGATAACTTAGGTTTTGCCAAGGGGCATAATGTTGGAATTGAAAAAGCTTTAAAAGCTGGTGCTAAATACGTTCTAGTTGCAAATGCTGACTTAAAACTAGAAAAAGATTTTTTAAAGAACTTAGTAACTTCACTTGAAGCTGATAGCTCTGCAGGAATGGCAACACCGAAACTTTATAGAGCAAATGCTGACTTAACACCAAGTCTGCCTAAAACTTTTGACGCAACTGGAATGTATTTCACTACTGAAATTAGGCATTTCGATAGAGCTTCTCAAGAAAAAGACAATAACGACTATCTTAAAAAGCAATACGTGTTTGGAGCTACCGGAGCTGCAATGTTGCTTAAAAAAAGCTTTATTGAAGATGCTAAGTATCAGATCACAGATGAAAATGGGAAAGAACAAACAGAACTAGAGTTATTTGATAATTCTTTTTTTGTTTACAGAGAAGACGCTGATCTTTGTTGGAGAGCACAAAGCTTAGGATGGAACTGTATTTACGAGCCAAGTGCAACGGCTTACCATGTAAGACTAGTGCTACCAGAAAGAAGAGAACAACTACCAAGAGAGTATAATTTAAATGGTGTTAGAAATAGATTCCTAATGCAAATTAGTAATCTTGGTTTTATCTCTGCTCTTTATTGCTTTAAAGGTTTTGCTCTTAGAAATTTATTAGTAATTTGTGCTTGTATAATAAAAGAAAGAAGTTCCTTAAATGGTTTAGCAGATGTTTTCAGACTCTTTTCAAATGCTTGGAAAAAGAGAAAGCAAAACTTCTCTAAGAGAAGAAGAAGTGAGTTGGAAGTATTAAGTTTATTTAACAAAAAACATCTACCTAGTTTAATCGAAAGTTCTGAAAAAGAACTAACAGGTATTACAGCTGTTATTGTTAATTACAATTCTGGAAATAGAGTTAACTCTTGTGTTGAATCTGTTCTAGAAGCTTTTAAAGAAGTCGCAACTAAGTCAAATGCAAGCACTGAGCTAGTACTAATTGATAACAACTCTAAGGAATTTAATTACGAAAATAATAAAATAAAAATAATAAAATCAGATCATAACTTAGGTTTTGCAGGCGCTATAAATCATGTAGCTAAAACCTACCCTAACTCTGCTATTTTAATCATTAACCCTGATATCAATATAGATAAAGCCTGTATTATAAATCTTTTTTCAAGCTTAAAATCCTATAGCAACATTGGTGCTATTGGAGCAAACTTAATAAACAAAGACGGTAGTTTTCAGAAAGGATTTACAGCTAGAAAATTTCCAACACTTTTATCTACCTGCTTTGAAATTATTGGCCTAGCTAAAATTTTTCCAAAGAATTTTATTACAAGTAATTACTTGCTTACAGATAATAGGATTTTTGAAAGGTACCTATCTAGCAATACAAAGCAAGGTGATTTAGAAAAAAGCCCTGAACAAAATTCACCAATTATAGCAGACCAACCTGCAGGAGCTTGTTTAATGATAAGAAAAGAAGCTTTTGACCAAATCGGAGGTTTTGAGGAGGACTTCTACCCTGCTTGGTTTGAAGACGTGGACTTTTGCAAGAGACTGAATAAAAATGGTTGGCTTTGTGCAGTTGAATCAAAGGCAAAAGCTATTCATGAAGGTGGATACTCTCTTAATACAATGTCTAGGCCTGAATTTTTCTCAATTTGGTATAAAAATTTAATTAAATATTGGAAGACTCATGGAAGTTCTCTAGACAGATTAATCATTAGGGTATTTATTAAGTTAGGACTTGGTGTTAGAGGAATATTAAGTTTAACAAAAGAAAAGAAAGAGGCTAAGGAATACTTTAAACTCCTTAGTCGTCTATAGATTATAGTTAATATTATTAAGAGAAATACCATGAAAAAACTTCTTTTTATTATCCTAATTTTTCCATACATTGCTATGGCTGAAAAAAAGACTGAAATTAAAACTGAAAAGAACATAAAGGAAAATATAGATTTAAAAAAAGAAGCTTACTTCGCAGCAGGTTGTTTTTGGTGCATAGAATCTGACTTTGATAAAATAGAAGGTGTAATATCTACAACCTCTGGATATACTGGTGGAGAGATTGAAAACCCAACATATACACAAGTCTCCTCTGGTTCCACAAAACACATAGAAGCTTTAAAAGTAGAATACGATCCAAAAAAAACTAACTACAAAGAACTACTTAAACATTTTTGGAAAAATGTAGATCCATTTGATAGTAGAGGTCAATTTTGTGACAAAGGTTATCAATACTCAGGAGCAATCTTCTATCAGGATGATAATCAAAAAAAACTTGCGGAAGAATCTCTTTTAATGAATCAAAAATTATTTAAAGAAAAAATCGTAACTAGCATTACTGCTCTTAAAAAATTCTACACTGCTGAGAAATACCATCAGGATTATCATAATAAAAATCCATTTAGGTATAAGTTCTACAGAGCTTCGTGTGGGAGAGATAAAAGATTGGAAAAAATACAGAAGCTCAAAAAGCCCAAAGAAGAATAAAAATTTAAAAGAGGAGTTCTTGGAAGATTCTAGATTCTGTTCTGCTTAAACCACTGTGCAAATTTGCTCATTCCTTCTTCGAAGCTAGTTTCTGGGTTATAATTAAGCAGCTCTCTTGCCTTCGAAATATCAGCATAAGTAAGGTCAACATCCCCTGGTTGCTTTTCTATTTGCAAGATATCTAATTTTTTATCCGCTACTTTTTCTATTGTTTCAATTGCTTCATTTAGTGAAACAGTTTTGGAGTTTCCTAGATTAAAAATTTCATAGCCTAAAGGAGTATTAATTGCAGAGATAAAACCTTTAACAAAGTCATCTATATAAGTGTAATCTCTTCTTGTATCTCCCTCACCAAACTTTTTAATTTGTTCACCTTTTATAGCTGCACTTAAAAATAACCAGGGAGCCATATCAGGCCTACCTCTAGGCCCATAAACAGTAAACGGTCTAATAACATTCACATTTAGTTTATATAGATGATGAAAAGTATACGCTAAAACCTCAGAAGCTTTTTTAGTTGCTGCATAAGGTGAGATAGGTAAATCGGTAGCAGAGTCATTTTCTTTAAAAGGAACTTCTTTAGAATTTCCGTATACTGAGGATGATGAACTTAGAACAAAATTCTTAACTTCAGAACTTGCTGAAAGGCTTAAGAGGTTAAGAGTGCCCTTAACATTTGTTTGCTCATAGATAAAAGGGTCTTTAATTGATGGCCTAACCCCTGCCCTAGCTGCTAAATGAGCAACGTAGTCTATCTTGTTATCTTCAAAGACTTGCTTTAGTGAATTAAAATCTGAAAGATCTAGCTTATGAAATTTAAAATCTGAGTGCTGTTCTAAGATCCTAAGATTGTCTTTTTTATACTCTACAGGGTAATAATCATTTAGATTGTCTATTCCAATTACTGTTTTACCATCAATTAATAATTTTTCTGCAATATGAGAGCCAATAAAACCAGCTACTCCAGTAACTAAAATACTAGATATTATTTGGGACATTTAGCTTAATTACTATTTTACTAATACTATGGCAACTTGATAAGAGGCTAACTTTCGTACTATTTTCAATATTTTGTATCAAAAGTTTCACTTTAATACCCACTAACTAGGCTCTTAAATAAAATTTATCTGTCAGAATCTGTATGAAACTAAAGCATTCTAGGATCATTCTAGAATTAGTTTTAGCAAGATGTAACAAAAATGTGATATTCTTGTAATTGAGCGTAAAACTTACACTAGGGTTTGTGTAGCAATTACTACCAGGGTTGAACACTTAAGTTCAACTCTACTAAATTGACTTTGAAGGGACAGGGAAAATGAAGGTTATTAAAGGTTTTTTAAACAAAACCAGTCTATCTAATATTAATAAAACAAATATTAGAGCTGTAAAAAATTCAGTAAAAATTACTAAAGATACAAATGAAAAAGGAACGGCTCTACTCGAAGCTAGTATAATTCTTCCATTTCTATTGATGAGCGCACTTGCTTTATTTGATTTTGGTAGAATGTACTACGCACATAGCATGGTATCAGAGATTGCTAGAGAAGCTGCTTTAATTGGGGCAAAGATTCCTGAGCTTAGAGGTCATGCTAGTGAGGACTACGAAGAACATGAATTAGATAACCCAGATGTAGTTACAAGCGATATGGGTGGACATCAAATCATTAGAAGCCGTATAAGAGTAGCAAGATCTCTTCTTGCAGAAACCTTGCCTATACCTGTAACATCCATAAGAAGTAGATCTCAGTGTGTTGCTGCAGACACGCTAGACCTAGAAGTAGATGATGGTAGAGCTATTAAAGTTCAGGTGGAAGCAGATTATCAACCTATTTACTTTCATGGCCTGCCAGCAATTACTATTAAAGCTGAAAAGATAGTTAGCTATTTAGGAAGCTCTTCATGTGAGCCTTAATATTAGAAGAATTTTCTAAAAAAATAATAAGAGTAAGAAGAAGGTAAGAAAGTGAAAAATCAAATAAGGTGGAGCAGAGATAGATTAAACGAACACGGTGCAGCGATGGTAGAGTTTGCCATAGCGATTGGAATTGTAATCACACTACTTCTCGGTATTATAGATTTATCAATCTATTACAACGGCTACACAGTTGCTAGGGAGACTGCTAGGAGAATGACTAAGGATGCTATTGTAGATACAGACTTTGGCTTAGATACCCGTCCATTTGCTATCACAGAAACAGATCCACTAAGAATACAGGCAATTCAAGAAGAAAGAGATGCAGACACCCAAAAGGTTCAAACAGCTCGGTCTAGAATTATTGAAAATTCTTTTAATACTTTTGAAAGTAGTGTCTTAGGAAGCAATACAGATGAGGCTGATAACACTAACAATAATTTTGCTTATAGATATACTGAATCAGGCTTTGCGGGCACTGGTTTTACAAGCACTAGTTTAGACGCCTTATTATTAAGACCTGGTGAAACAGTATCTGTAGAAACTAGAGGTAGTGGCTCAGCAGAAACAATTATTCATCCTAATTGCGATAGCTCTACAGTCGATCAAGACACAACTCTTTGTCAAGACTACATGGAGATTGAAGGAAAAGATGCTTGGACATTCATGCAAAGAAATATTCCTTACTATGCTGAAGTAAGAGCTAGAGTTCAAACTATTCTTTTTGGAACTGTTGAAATTAAAACGAGGTCTATTGCTTGGAAAGATTTAACAGCGAGTAATACTTTATCTGATTTCGCAGATGTTCCTGCTCCACAAACATGCGCAGAAGCATTTCCTGATCCAGATACTTACTGCACTGAAAATTGTGGAGGACTTGAGACTTGCACTTTTTTCCCAGGTAAAAATGTTTCTCAAGGATGTTTTGATTGCCAATTATGCTCAGAACACACTAGCGCAGGCATAGTTTGTGAAGAATGTGGTGGAGCAGGTGGAAATGAGTTTCAAGCATGCACTTTTAATCTTAACGAGCAAAATTCAACAGAGTGTGGTGAATGCACAAACAGGCGAGAACCATGCACTGAAACAGATGCACAGAATGCTTGTAATGGCTGTGAAGATAATTTCGAATGTGAATTAAACACAACTGGAATGACTAATGGAGAAAACATTTCTAATTGTGGTAGCTGTGAACCAATTGTTGGAACATGCACTGAAGAGGACGCACAAAATGCTTGTGGTAATAGCTGTACCCAAGGTTTCGAATGCGAACTAGATGCAAATGGCAATGTAGTTGGAGGGGACGCAGGAAGTTGTGGCACATGCGTAGAACAAACTGGAACTTGTGTAAGTCAAAACATAACTGCTGCCATTGCTTGTAATCAATGTGGTGGTGAAGCAGGTAACGATCTTGCTGAGTGTGATTTTGATGGGCAGAATATGACGTCACAGGCTAATCCAAATATAGCAGACTGTGGAGGCTGTGTTGATAGAGTATGCGAGGAATCAAATCCAGGCTTAAATAACGGCTTGCAATCTAATCTAGTTAATACCAACAATCCAAACTGTGGTTGTGGAGACGCTGAAGTTTGTGAGTTCTTAGCAGCAAATAATGTAAGAGAAGGTTGCTTTCATTGTAGGCCTCTTCCTTGTGAGAGACTTACTCAAGCAGAACTCGATGCGGATCGTGAACAATGTGAAGCAAATAATCCTGGAATGGAATGTGAGCAACTTGCATCTCTAACTGCTGGGACTTGTCACCAAACAGATGGATTTAAAACATGCACTCAAAGAGAAGCAGATGGCACAATTAGTCCAGATCGATGTCTTACAGCGTGTAATGACCCAGACCAAGTTTGCATAGAACTAACTGACTCTAGAGCTGAAATATGCATAGATTGTCAGGCTAAACCATGCCCAGATAGAGGACTAACAGCTACAGATACTGAAACTGAAAGATGCACTGTTATAGATGGAGCACCTGGTGCTGATGGCGAATGTATAGTTTGCACCAGTAAAACTTGTGAAGAAACTGGCGAGACAGAAGCAAATTTCTGCGAAGAGCTCGATTGCCAAAATGGCTTTCAGTGTAATTTTAATCCAAATGCAGATGTGGGTAACTGTGGTGGATGCGAGCAATGCCCTGAACCTGACTGCCCAGACGGTCAAGATTCTTTCGATGGTTGTACTTGTGAGAACTGTCTTCCAACTGACTGCGATGTAGCAAATAGTAATATTATTGGTTGTAATTGCTTTCCGTTAATTAACGATTAAAGAATACAAAAATGAAAAATACATACATTAAGCATCACATTAACCAAAAAGGTTCAGTATTACCATTTATTGCAATCTGCCTAGTTTTGATTATGTCGATGCTAGCATTCGTATTTGATTTTGGCGCAATGGTAACTACAAAATCAGACTTAAGAGATTCTGCTAGGGCTGCCGCTATCTCATCTTTAAAAGCTTATATTCAACATTTAAATACTGAGATTGAAAATGGTGCAGACCCAAATAATGCTGCTACTTATATGGCTTCAGCAGAAATAGCTAGAACTACTGCTTCAGCTGTTACAAACTTAAATTTATCAGTATCAGCTAGCTCACTACTTAGAGACGGAGAAACAACTGAACATTCTCAGCTTGCAAATTCTCAGCTTGAGAGTGATAGTGGCGGCTTTGTTCAATTCGGTAGGTGGCATTTTATTGAACCAGATGATGGCACTCGTCCTGTATGTTCACCAGAACCAGAACCTTTTAGACCTTGTTTTGAAGATCAAGGAGATTCTGTAGCAGCAAACGCCATAAGAGTAACTTTAACCGATCAGAATAATAGAGTTCGAAGTATTTTTAGAACTGCTGCTGGCTTTAGTGGCGTGCATACTGTTGGTGATTTTGGAACTGCAGCTTTTGTTCCAAGACAAGGAGTTGTAGCTTTTGATTTATCAGGTTCTGTTACACGTTCTTCACATTTAAGTTCTGATAGTGGAGATATTAAAAAAAGTGAATATGCTTTTTACCTAGACCCTAGTAATGGTGTTGCACTAAATTGCGACGGGGATGCCTGGAGAGATAATCTAGACGCCACAATGCAAGAAAGACACTTAGATACATGGACGAACCTTGATGAATCTAGAGCTGATGCTGGAGTATCCCTAGATGAATTAAATCACTTTAGAGATGATTTTGATTGCATAAAAGTTAATCTAGATAACGCAGATGGACCTGAAGACGAATATTTTATAATTGAGAAATCACAAGCTGCTGATGGCACTCCGCTTGACGTACAGCCTCTAAATTCCATTCTAGATGCAACCAACTTTTTATTAGAAGAATTCGCATCAAGAAGAGTTGTTGGAGATAGAGTTGGAGCATTTGGATTTGATGCTGAAGTAATTTCTGAAAGAAGGCTACCTAGAAATCCTAACAGTAATGGCATTCTCTTAGCACAACCAGTTACAGGCTCAGATGGAGTAGAAAATGAATTTGATTCTTTTCTTAATGCTACTAATACAAGTATTGACATCACTGATCCTGTGAGAAAAGATAGATTTCTTTTCCCTAGAATCTTTACCGGACATCCTGGTGAACTAGACAGACAAATTGCTACAACTGATATACAACTTGCACTCGATGAATCTATAGAAATGCTACAAAGTGCTGAAACTTTTGAAATATCGGATAATTTCGTACTACTCATTACTGATGGCTTAACTAATTGTGTGCAAGATCCAGTAAATGCGCCAATAGAGAACAATATTGATAGAGATAACCCTATCATGTGCTTTAATACCAATGAGCCAAACGGACAAATTTTAAATCAACAATTTATCGAAGCTGGATTTAATGAAATACTTAACATCAACCCAGAATTGGAATTCGCTGATGACACTACCCTAACCTTATCTGAAAGATTAGCGAATGAAGGAGTTAGACTTCATATAGCTCTAATAGGAGACCATGTTAGCCCACATACACTAGTTAGAAAAAGCCAAAATGAAAGTGGATGCATGTCTTTTGAAGAAGCCAATGCTTCTGGTTTACCTACTACTAATTCTCCAGTCTCTGGAGTCATAACTAACGCTAGCGGAAATCCTGTAAATTTATCTCCAGGTCATTTGTCATTCCCAAATAATTTTTCTTCTGTCGCTTCAGCAACAGGTGGTCAGTGGTGGCCAATTATAAGACCATGCGAGACTCTAACTCAAGATAGACTAAATGAGATCTGTGACGAGCAAGCTGAGGGTGATACCACTCAGATAGCTCCTCCCGATCCCAATGAATTTCCAAACACTGAGTGGGATGCACAAGGAAGGCTTTTATGTAATCCATCAGGACAAAGCACTCAAGAACAACTTGAAAATTTAATAAATCAAATCATGTCAGATTCTCCTATTGTTATAGTAGAATAATTCACAAATTTAATTTTTTTTCTAATTCGTGATACAGATCAAGTGCATTCGAATAAGAATAGATTTCAACTTGTAGCATTCTAAAGCTCGAATTTTGGAATGCTACGAGAGGAGCTAGAAGGTTCCATAATAAGGTTATCTCGTAGTCATGGATGGTTAAAGTGGAGACCGACAATGGCTAAAACAATAGCTAGCACTCAAAGATTTGCCTTTGAGATGGTAAAAAGCAAAGCATACATTACTGTATACAATGACAACGCCAGAATTTTTTATGGTGGTAAATGCATAATGGTATTAAATGCTAAAAACAAAATGGCATACCTGGAAGGATGGCGCGGATACGCAGAATGGTACGGGGGAACGCAAATTTGTAAGTTCTCCATGGAATCTCCAGATGGAACCGTATTCAACCTAGAGGTATTCAAAGAACCAACTGAAAACATTCTTGGATCTAGTGTAAAAATCAGATAGTTTTTTTACTAATTAAGCCCCTCTCGAGCATTTTTTTTAAAATCTTATTTTAATTATAAGAGTAATTTGACTTCGTGAGGGTAATTTCAACCTTATCTATAATTTCTTATCGCTTTGTTGATTCTGTATGAAAACATACTTAAGACCAGGCTTGTTTAATAATTTTTGTTCTGCTTCTTTACTTATTTTACCGCGAATATCGAGGTGCACAAGCTTAGGCAAACTATATATTGCATTTGCCATCTGCATATCAATCTCACTTCTGTATATAATTAGAGATCTTAATTTTTCTAATTTTGAAACCTCATTCCTGTTTTCAGGTAAAGAATCTGATGTAATCTGTAGAATCTTAAGGCTGTCACAGCCTAAGACAGATTCAAAATCTTGCTCACTCAGTTTAGTATCCAGACATGAAAAACATAGGTCTTCTATGCCTTGCAAATCACCTAAAAGATATAAAACACGAGCATTAACCCCTATCTTATCTTCTTTTGTAATCTCTACTTTTTTCCAAGCAAGCCCATCAAATGGCAATTGATAGCTTTGATTTAAGACTACTGGAGTAGCATAGATATTAACCCCAGTGTCACAAAATCTAAGACTCTGGTCTGCTTGAAGACTTCCTGCTATCTGAACAAGCTCACTTACTGTTCTTTGATGTAAGGAGCGATATTTGGAACAAGTTAAAACAACACTAAGGGCTAACATAAAAGCAAATAGTGTGATTAGACGAAAGCGAAAGAACTTAAACATAACAATTCCCTTTAAGTCTTCTTTAATTTAAAAAACCACATATCTTACCCTCACGGGTATAGAAAACTTAATAGCTCTCTATACCTGTGAATTTTATCTACTCTGTAACAGGATTGAAAAGATTAAAATAAAATAGTTTATTTTATAAAAAATTTCAATTAACCTTGAAACTTAAATAGTTACTTAAGTGAACCTCTTCACTTTCTTTATTTTTTCAAGTATATTTTTGCTCTTTAAAGCCAAAGAACTGCTAGTTTAATTACATCAAGTAAATATCATTTAAAATATGAGTAGAAATTCAACTTCTGTTTTTGACTTACTCAATTACAGAAGTCCTTAAAAAGGATTTTTTAGATTCAACTCGTATAAATTCTGCTCAGATAATCAAATTCTAAGGAGCGAAAAAGATGTCCGATACTATCTACATGGGTAAGGGTTACTATCGTTACGAATTCAATCATAACTGGCTAACTTTTCCTAGCGGAAGAAACCCGGTCATACCTATTTATGCTGACGTTCAAGGTTTGGCAGAGGATCCCTTAACTGGCAATCTCTATGTTGCTTTTGCGGAAACTACCAGAGGCAACTATCCTCCAGCTGATGCTATTGCCGTTTTTGGGGCAAATGGTAAATTTGTAAGGAGTTTCGGCAAAGAAGCTTTTAGGGGAGCTCATAGTATTCGATTCCAAAGGACTATGAGTGAGCAATACGTTTACGTTACATGTATACATTCCAAAAGAATTTATAAGTACAATGCTTTGTCAGGGAAACTGTTATTATCTATTGGTAGACCCAAAGGTTTACCTAAAAATAAAGGGTATATACCCACAGACGTTCTTCCCTTAGAAGACCAGTCCTTCATTGTAACTGATGGAGGAAGCGGTTTGATTCTTGTTTTTGATGCTGAAGGAAAGCTAAGAGAGAAAAGAAAATATAGGAAATCAAAAGTAAATGCACTGAAAAATCCTCATGGCATCACTCTAGTAAATGATAACCTTCTTTTAATCTGTGATAGAAAAAATGAAAGACTAGTCTCAACTAACTTAAAAGGAAAAAAAGAAAAGGAAATAAAGCTCAAGTGTAACGGTCGAGAGCTAGCGCACCATCCCAGCAATTTATCTTTTGACCCTACAAGCAAGTTACTGTTGGTTTCTAATCTTTGGCATGTTCTTGAAATTTATAAAGATTACGAACAAGTTGCTAGTTTAGGAGATGGACAATTCAATCACAATATAGAAGTAGGTATATATAGCGATAGTTCTTTGACACTTAGAAGGTATTTTGAATCTGGCGTAGTAGCAACCGAAGGAGAATTAGACAGACTCATTCAGGATCAATACTTTCTCTACCCTCATAATGCTATCTGGACTAAGAAGCATAGTGGCCGAGCAGGTAACATCTTAGTCTGCGAATGTAACTTCTATAAAAGAGGCTCAGGCGTTACATTACTTCGCCACAGTCCCGAATAATCTGCACAAGAAGTAAAGTTTTTACAAAAGTTTTCTAAGGACTTCGACATTCAATCACATATATATTCTTAGCACTTAAAGATTTAAAATACATTTTACTTAATCAAGGATTTAGCTATTATACCTTTCCTTATTTGGGGCTATAGCTCAGCTGGGAGAGCGCTACACTGGCAGTGTAGAGGTCAACGGTTCGATCCCGTTTAGCTCCACTTTTTCATTACTCTTACCCCCTAACTGCCCAAATACCTTGAAAGGTAGGGTAGTTACTGCAGTTCCAAAACCATTGTCTCTATCATAAGAAATTCGCTTCGATAGAACCAGTTTTGAAACCATCTGTTTCTGCTTGAAGTCTCCCTCTTCCCATAACTTATGAGGATTGCTAATCACTGGAAGTACCAATTCAAATGCTCTTTCAAAACTAGTATCAACTCTACTAGTTCTTACTAGCTCGCTCTCAATCGTTCGTTCTTTATCTCTAAGCTCTGATATTTTCCTCTCATAAACTTCAATTAATGAACTGTCTGTTGCATTACTTATTCTAGTTACTAGCTTGTCTATCTCAGCTTTGATTTTATCCTTACTCGCTCTCTTAGCTCTTTTGCTGTGCTCAAAGTCTGAGACTCTTTTGTGCCAAGTATCGGTGATAATAGCCTTTGCAAAGTCAATAATCTTTTCACTAGGAGTCATAAGCCTTAGAAGTGAGGCAAACTGCTTTTCAAGAACTGAGTTCTTAATGCTCTTGCCACCAAATACGCACACTGATTTTTTAGATAAACATCTGTAATAAGCATGTTTACTTCCATTTCTTGATGTTGACTCACTTCCAGTAAGTGCCTTTTTACAACTAGAACAGACTATTAAGCCTCTAAGTGGAAAAAGTTCGTTATCGCTTTTTCTTTTAACAGGAAGCCTATCTTTACCCTTTAGTCGCCATTGGACTTGCTCATAAGTCTCAATGCTAATAATTGGCTCGTAGTTGCCTTTTACTGGTTCCATCTCCCAGCCTTTGATCTTGTAGTGTCCTGTATAAAATCTACTGTTAAGCAAAGTATTAATCCTCTGATTGTAAACCCCACCTTTTTTATTCTTTGGATACTCAGCCTTTGACTCTAGGAATCTTTTAACATCCATCTGAGTTCTAAAACGCCCAGTTGCATATCCTTCAATAGCTTCTTTGATAATACTGGCTAGAGGCTCATCTTTAATAATTGCTTTCTCTTTACCTTTGCCGATCCTAATATAGCCAACTGGAACGGGAAAAGGCCAGTTCCCTGATTCAACACAGGCTTTTTGTCTTGCAATAACGATGTCTGTATTAATCTCTCTAAAAAGTTGAGCATTTAACGCCATTTGCCCCTCGATATATCTTCCTATTGTTGTATTCTCAAATTTCATTGAAGGACTTTCAATCAAAGTCTTTGTTGCTCTAATAGCCTTAACGAGTTCAAGATGAACTTGTAAACTCCTTGCCAAGCGGGAAATATCATCAAAGACAAGAACAAACTGTTCTAATGGATTTGCATATATAAATTCTAATACTCTTTCTAGTCCAGGTCTGTCTTTCCTAGCACCTGATATTGCCTCATCCTTAAAGACTTCTACTACTGAATAATTATTAGATTCGCAGTATTGGCGACATCTATGCTCTTGAGATTCTAACCCATGTCCGTCATTTACCTGCTGTCTGCTAGAAACCCTACAATAGATGATTGCTTTTAAGTTTTTCTCAAACGAACCCATTTTATCTCTCTCCTTTTGGCTTGCATCCTAGTTGCTTCAAAGTCCTAAATAAGCGACTTTCTAAAGAACTCTCGTATTTCGCATATACTGACATTAGCTTCTCAACATCTTTAGTACAATAGCTACCATCTTTTCGGTCACCTGGTTGGAAACACACTAGAAAACTACCAGTATGTTCAAATACATCCTTTAAATACTCTGCCTCTGCTTGATTAGCTCTTGAGAGTTTAAGATAAATTAAAATTAACCTTTCAACTAAAATAACTTCCATACTAGAACTTGGCTTAAATTCAGCATAAAGTTTTTCTGTTAGCTTATCTCTAAGCTCAGATTCGTTATCTAAGACTTCATCACTTAATATACCATGCTTTCTAGCGTTAAACTTTGATGTTTCTTTTCCAGCTTTAGTCTTAACACCACCTCGCTTTGCATTTTTTCTGTTAGCTCTGATTTGCTTACTACTGATATTACTGCTCATCATCACCTCCATTTTCAAAATAGCTATCAATGATATTCACAGTCATAGCTATTATAGCTTGCTCTATTTCAAGCACTTCATTTTCAGATATTCCAAGTTGATTTTGAAGCTCAATTCTAGCTTCTTCGGTAGATTTCGTACGCAAGTGTGCACCATTAAATTATGGTGCTCTTGCCTCTATAATAATTCTAGTTAATTCACTTAGTGGCTTTCACTTAAACCTGCTAGGAATGGTTTAAGCTATGAGCATTTATGTTAAACACTTTAATGGTTGCAAACTCAGTCTATAACTGTTTGCGATTGTATTAAAAGACCTCAGTCAGTGTGCCTAGCTTTTAAAAGGCTAACTAGTTTACCTTTGTTTAAGTAGTTTAAACATATTAAAAACTGTTTTCAACTCATTTAAATTAAACCTACTTAACATACTGATTTCATTGTAAATTCAAGCAAAGTATACATTTTCTTAAAGTTGAGTAATAATATGTAAGATTACAATAAGAGTAGAAAAGCTGTTAAGACATCTTCTTTAGAATTGCATTTAGAGAAGATGTAAAATGCACCAAAAGGAATTTTTAAGTTTTATAACACTCTTTCTTTTTCATTCTTTATTATTGGTTTGGCCTTGTGAGCTTACATCATAGCTTAGAAGGCCAAATCAAACTTAGAGGAATGGCCACCCTCATAATCCACTCGAGGAGAATAAGATGACTACACAGGTTACTACTGAGACACCGCTAATCATGGTTGATGATAAAAGGATTCTGATCAGAAGACCTCAAGACAATGATTACGCGGAGTTCGGCATTTTGGGAGAAAACATCCAGATCCTAAACATCGGAACCGTTAAGGTCTCTGGAGACAAAGAGGACGGTTACACCGTCAGTGCGGATATCGTGCCTTTGGATCCACAGCACCAATCAAATCGCAAACCCTCGGTCAACTTGCCTGCAGGGAATTGCCATTTCGCACTTGCGATCGATATGAATGGTTTGGCTGTCGAAGAGAGGGAAGCTGGTGAAATCGAGGAAGCTGTCGCAAGCTGATTTCTCGTTCGCAAGCGTTGGAGCATCCTATCCCCTGCTCATTACATTAAGCAAAGATAAAATTGCCGAGCAGAGGAAGGATAGGCTCCTCTCGCTCTCGGCTTTCTGAGGTTAAACTTAGAGGTTGAAACAGTGCATTTGCATCTTTGCTTTTTGCTACTAATATCCTACTGTAAAACTTAACCCTCTCTACCGAGAGCTTTCAACTCTCTTTCTTTTAAACTAGTACAAAGGTGTTCTACAATGAGCAGGTGTATCGAATATCTTAAATAGTTTAATATCTTAGAGTCCTAAGCTACTTTAATCTCAACAATTATATTCACTAATGCCAACAACTCTCTCGTTGCTTATAGGCTCGAATTATTCTAGCACCCTCAATAATCTCGTCTTGAAACTGGTTCCAACTTTCAGTGATTAGCTCCAGACTTCGCCTACTTCCTCTGATTAGACGCCAACGCCTTTTTCCTTAAGCGCACACTCTCAGGAGTAACCTCTACTAATTCATCATCGCGAATAAAATCAATTGCGCGTTCTAAGTTAGGCCTAACCACTGGAGTTAAAATTACATTTTCATCTTTTCCAGATGCTCTCATGTTAGAAAGCTTTTTTTCCTTACAAACATTTATATTTAGATCACTTGCTAAGTTATGCTCACCTACAACCATTCCCTCGTAAACTACATCCCCTGGTTTTACAAAGAACTTGCCTCTATCTTCTAAATGAAAAATTGCATAAGGAATTACCTTTCCGTTTCTATCAGCAACTAATGAGCCAGTACTTCTTTCTTTAAAGTCCCCTCTATAAGCCTCGTAACCTTCAAGATAAGAACTCATTATTCCAGTTCCTTTTGTATCTGTTAAGAATCTGCTTCTATATCCAATTAATGCGCGAGAGGGCACAGAGAATTCTAATCTAGATCTATCCCCTGAATTAACCATATTAGTCATTCTTCCTTTTTTAGAAGAAAGCTTTTCGGTTATTGCTCCTACAGATTCTTCAGGACAATCAATAAATACTTTTTCAATTGGTTCGTGTTTTTGACCATCTACTTCTTTGTATAGAATCTTTGGTCTACCTACTGCTAGTTCAAAGCCCTCTCTTCTCATGGTTTCAACTAAAATCGCTAGTTGCAACTCCCCTCTACCTTTAACTACAAATGCATCACCTTCAGGAGAATCTTCAACTTGAAGTGCAACATTAAATAGAGTTTCTTTTTTTAAACGCTCGCCTATTCTTTGACTTTGAACATACTTTCCTTCTTTACCAGAAAGTGGTGAAGAATTAGCATAGAATGTCATTGCAATTGTTGGCTCATCTACCTTAATTCTTTCTAAGGCTACTGGGCTGTCTTTACTACAAATAGTATCCCCAATTTCAACTTCTTCTAGACCTGCTAAAACAACAATCTCTCCTGGCTCTGCATTATCTAGCTCTACTAAATCATTACCTTGATAAGTCTGAACTTTAACTACCCTTAGAGCTTTTACTTTATCTTCTTTATCAATTCTAACTAAGCTTTCTTTAGACTTAACACTACCGTTAACAACTTTTCCAATCGCTAAACGACCAAGATACTCAGAGTAATCTAAATTAGAAACCATCATTTGAAATGGAGCTTCATCATCGTAGCTTGGACCAGGAATTTTTTCTAAAATATTATCGAATAAAAATGTAAGGTCTTCTTTTTTATCTTCTAGTGAAGGCTGTGCAATACCATCTCTTCCAATTGCATAAACTACAGGAAATTCAATTTGCTGATCGTTTGCATCTAGTTCAATAAATAAGTCATATATTTCATTTAAGACTTCTTGAGCTCTAGAATCACTACGATCGATCTTATTTAAACAGACTATTATACTTAAGCCTGCTTGAAGTGATTTTTGTAAAACGAATCTAGTTTGAGGAAGTGGCCCCTCTGCGGAATCTACTAAAAGAACTACTCCGTCTACCATCATTAATGCTCTTTCAACTTCTCCGCCAAAATCTGCGTGCCCAGGGGTATCTAGAATATTAATCTTAACGTCTTTCCAAGAGACCGCACAGTTTTTTGCTGTAATAGTAATGCCTCTTTCCTTTTCAAGGTCCATACTATCCATTAAACGCTCTTCTACATTAGCTCCTTCTCTAAATACTCCGCTTTGCTTAAACATGGCATCTACTAAAGTAGTCTTACCGTGATCAACGTGAGCGATGATCGCTATATTTCTTATATTTTCGTTTATTTTCTGTGCCATAGTTTAATGTTTTATTTTGACTTTGTTAATTTTACTTAGTTTTTTAAGCTGCTTACACAGCTGATTTCACCAAATATCAACCTAAGTTAACTCTATTGGCACTTCCGACTGCATTCGACAATATGTATTCAGTCACTAGTTAAGCTATTATGACTCAATATATAGTTGTCTAACTATCTGATTATTCAAATTATAGCTAGTGCATATTACTATAGAGAATCAAGGCATACCGACAAGCTAAAAACTAAACTAAATCAGCTAAATAGATCTAATATGGACAGCTACGATCAGCTAATTACAGGCAAAGCTCATGTATTAAAAAAATATTGAAGCAAAAGGTAAAAAAAACCTGACTTTTTTTATGTAGGATGATGCGAATTACTCACTTCATTCCATAATAGACATGTAAACATAAAATGGAGTTGTAAAAAATTATGAAAGGAATTTTAAAAGTTTTAAAAACAATCGCAGTAGCTGGTCTTGCGTCTGTAGTAGTTACTACTAGTGCACAAGCTGCAACTTTTGATTTTGGGCAAAGTTCTCTTGCTGTTTTCTTTGATGAAGACGGAGACAACAATGATGAATTAATCTTTGGTGCTTATCGTGATGCCAGAACTACTGGAACATTAACATTTGACGATGTTCTTAACACAGCATTTATAACAATTACTGGTAGTGGAACTACTAATAGCTTACCAGGTGGAGCAGAGTTAAATGAATCTGACTTTACTTTTACTCTATCTATTGACGATGTAGTAGAGAATGCAGCTGGAGATTTAGTTACTACTGATGCTACAAATGGTACTGGTTCTATTAATATTGACAACCTAAACGGTGACTCAGTTTCTTTAAATGTTGAAACACATATGTTCCTAGGAGACGCAGCTGGATTATTAGTTTTAGATCTAGTTTCAGACTTAGGTGTTTCATCTGCAGGTTGGTTCAATGTTTCTGGTGACGTGCTAGTTAACGGAGCGGTATCTAATCTGTTTGCAAATGTAGGTGGAGACTATGGTCTTAACTTCGGTGCAGAAAGAGCAGAAGTTATGCCTGAGCCAGCAACGGCTTTATTATTAGGATTTGGAGCTCTAGGTGGAGCTATTAAAAGACGTAAGTCTGCTTAATTAGTCCTAAACATAATACATTAAAAGCGACGGTTTATAACCGTCGCTTTTTTTTGTTGTCAGATCTAATTTTTCATTATATTAACCTTATATACTTCAAACAGCTTAAACTATGAGAATAATAACAACTAAGAATTACAACACTATAGGGGATTTCATGAAGAATAAATCAATGTGCATTCTACACAGCGCAAAACTTGTAACACACTCTAGTATCAAAACTCTACTATGTGCTTCAGCTATTCTATTTTGCTTTTGCTCTAAGGCTAACGCTGCAACATTTATTTTGGATTTTGGATCTAGTGGCGCCTTTATAGCATTTGACCCTGCTACTGGCAGTGATTTTCATTTTGGCTCCGTAGCTACTCTTTCATCTTCTACTTTAACATATAATGATGTAGCACAGACTGCTGCAGTCAACATTACTGGGTTTGGAGACGTTGTTGATACTTCTACTGGTGCGGTAATATTCAGTGGCTCAACATTTAGCGTCGACCTGAATTATGCTGGAGTAACAGGTAATATCACTACCCCAGACCTACAAAATTCTATTAATGGCACTGGCACATTTAACATCTCAAACATCGGTAATGTTGATGGTATAGCTGGAGATGATTCTGTTTCTGGACAACTAACAACCCATCTTCAGCTAGGAACGGCAATCAATAACATCTTAGCACTTGTAACTGGTCAAGGCATTACAAACGCTGCTTGGTTTAGCGCAACAGGCGATATCTTAGTTAATGGCACTGAATCAAATGCACTATTTAATGCTATTGGCGGTGATAATGACCTCAATTTTGGAACCGAAAGAGCAGTTATTGACCCAGCTGAGGTTCCTGAACCAGCTACTATCCTACTTCTTGGATTAGGAGCACTTGGAGGAGCAATTAAGAAGAAGAAATCTTCATAAGAATGGTCTTAATTATAATTATTTTATCCAGAGGGTGTAATTAAGCTCTCTGGACAACCTGCCTAACAGTTTAAAATAACTCACTTAATACTGATAGTGTAAAAAACACTCTCTCTTCATTTGACTTATACTTAGTAATTGCGTATTAAATTCTCAGCAAGAGGTTTACCTCTTTTAAGTAGTAAATAATAGGAGTTTTAAAATGAAGAAATTATTATTAGCAGCCCTGTTTTTAGTTATACCTAATGCTCAGGCTACAACATTCACTTATGACTTTGGTCTTAATGGTATTTCAATAGCGTTCATCGCTGATTCAGGATTGGCTTATCACTTTGGAAGTGAAAGCGCATTATCAACTTCAAGTTTCGTTTTTGATGACGTAGCTCAAACAGCTGTTGTTACAGCATCTGGTTTTGGAGATGTTGTTAACACTGATACAGGAGCAGTAATTACAACTGGAACAGCTTTTACTTATAGCGTTAACTATACTGGTGTAACAGGTGACCCATTAGCACCAAATTTAGAAACAGCTACAAATGGTATAGGTTCATACACAATTAACAATGTAGGGAACATCGATGGAATTGCAGGAGATGATTCTGTTTCTGGCCAAGTACAAATTCGTACTATTACTGGTAATACTATTTTAGCACAGACTCCAACACAAGGAATTCAACATGCTGTATGGTATGATGGAATAGGAGATATCCTAGTAAATGGTTCTGAAGCAAACGCATTATTTAATGCTGTTGGTGGAGATAACAACCTTGCTTTCGGTACTCTTCAAGCAGAAGTTCCGGAGCCTATGACTGCGGCATTGCTTGGACTAGGTATGCTAGGTGGAGCAATCAGAAGAAAGAAATCTCAATAGTTCTTAGTTTACACTAAGTTTACTGAAGTTTTACTACTTTTTAAAGGCAGCTTTTAAGCTGCCTTTTTTTATTCCCCCAGCTTTTTCCTAATGCGCTTCGCTAAGCATCATTTTAGCAACTCTCCTGCCATACTTAACAGCATAGTTAGTACCTCTATCCTCAGGGTAAATTTGAGCCATAGTACAAAGCCAAAGATTTTCAATTGGTGTTTTAAACTCAGGGATTAATTTAGAATAATGCTTTGTGACTAAAGGCTGACTGTATTCAGCTTTCCATAAAAATACTTTTTCAACCCAAGAACGTTCAAAATCAGGAAAAATCTTTTTTAAATGAGGGAATGCATACTCAAAAAACTGCTCTTCATTCATACTAAATAAATCTTCACTCACTGGTAAATACTTAGATAAGTAAGCAATATGAGAATTATCATACTTGCTCTTATCATCAATATTAGTGTGTTCAATCACTCCTACAAATGGGAATGATGGCTCAGCAACATTTAGCCAATAAGAGTCAGAGAGACTTCTATTTAGTTTTAATATTAAACAGGTATTTCCTAAAAATTTAATCTGAGAAATCTTTTCTACATATTCATTAGGTAGATTTTTAACTATTTTTGAAAATACTGGCAGAGGAGTTGTTACTAATACTTGCTCGTATTGCTCTTTGAGCTCTCCTACTTGAACCGTAGTGCCACTCACATTAGCCTCAGTGCTCTTTTTAATCTCAACACCAAGCTCTAATAACGCTTGTTCAATACTATCAACAAGTGACCCAAAACCGCCTTCATAATAAACTAACTTTTCTTCCCCTGCCCCTTTTCTACTAGAGCCTCTAAGCTTTAACTTATTCCAAAACCAAACAGCTGAAATCTCCTTCCAAGCACTTCCAAATTTACCTTGAAGCATCGGTGCCCAAACTACATCAAAACTTTTCAGCCCAGCTATGCTCTTTATCCACTCACTTGCCGTTATATTCTCTAATTTGTCCCAGTTATTAAGCTTTCTAGCATACAAGGCCATCAAGCCAGTTCTAATTCTGTCGATTAGAGGAATAGGAGTAAAGCTTAGTAAATCCCAAGGAGAGGAGAGTCTAAAAATTGAATTAGCAAAATAAAAGCCTGAATTAGATGGGCAAAGTTTTAAATTTTTTGATAATCCAAGCTCTTTAATAAAATCAAGAATATCTAAATCAGAGGAGAACCAATGATGATAAAATTTTTCTAACCTAACACCAGGTGCGATTTCAAAAGCACCGCCTAAGCCTCCAAGCTCAGAGTCTTTTTCATAGATTACAACTTTTTTACCCGACTTAGCCAGCTCATAAGCTGCAGCTAAACCAGTATACCCGCCGCCAATAACTGCTACTTTATTCACTGTCTGTTTTTAGTTTCTTATTCTTAATTGTTTTTTTAGTTCCCTTACTAACTTGACCGCTAGCCTTACTCTCTAGTTTCTTCTTTCTACTTTTCTTCTCTCGTCTAATCTTTTTTAACCCAATCGTATTAGAAAGATAATAAAGTGGTCTACCTTTTACTTCTTCGTAAATCCTTCCTAAATACTCCCCTATTACACCAAGTACAATTAACTGCACTCCACCTAACAATAAGATTGTGGCCATTAAAGAAGTATAACCAGGAAAGTTAATTCCAAGAATTTTTAAAATTATAACTACACCGATATAAAGGAATGCAAAAATTGATAATAAAAAGCCTAATAACGAAGCTAAACGAAGCGGTGCGTAAGAAAAAGATGTAATTGCATCAATTGCTAGTAACAATGATTTCTTAAAAGGATACTTAGTCTGTCCTGCTGCTCTTTTAGGCCTATCGTAATACACAGGACATTGGTTAAAACCAATCCAAGACACCATTCCACGAACGAATCTCTGTCTCTCTCTCAGTTCTCTAAAAGCAATTAGAGCTCTCTTGTCCATTAATCTAAAGTCCCCTGTATCTTGAGGGATACTCATACCCGAGAGCAATGTCATAGTTCTATAGAACCAATAAGCAAAAAACTTTTTAGACGGTGAATCTCCATCTCTTTTTTTTCTTACGCCATAAACAACATCATAACCTTCTTGCCATTTATCTATCATTTCAGGAATAACACTTGGTGGATCTTGTAAATCAGCATCCATAATAGCAACAACTTGACCTTCAGCTTGATCTAGCCCAGAAGTTAAAGCAATCTGATGTCCATAATTCCTAGAAAGCCTAATCCCTTTAAAACGAGAATCAGAAGCATTAAGTTTCGAAATCAAACCCCAAGTTTCATCACTACTACCATCATCAACCAAAATCACATCAAACTCTATATCTAGCTTTTCTAAAACCTCTAAAAGCCCAGCATGTAATTTAGGTAAAACTTCCTGCTCATTAAAACAAGGAACCACTACAGAAATAGTCTTAGGTTTATTCGTTCTCTTCGTCAAATTCATACATAATCTTATAGCTCAAATCCAAAACCCTAACCAGACCCCCCCCACTCTAGAACCGCCCAAAAACCCCTAATCCTACAACACTCCTCAAATAAATCACTTTGGAATAGTTCTAGCTTATATTTTTCCAAGCTCCCCACATAGGTGACTGTCACCAAATAGGCCTTTTAGTGACAGTCACCTATGTGATTATTTTCTAAGTATCATCCAGATATCACAGACATTTGTTCCAGTAAGGCCTGTTTTTAAATGGGCTGAAATATCTTTGAGGACTGAATACTCGCTTCCTGTATCTAGCCTTGCTTCTAATCCAGTTTCTTTATATCTACTGTTTTTAAAGGCTGTTACTTGCTCCGCTGAAATCATTGCTCCTGCAACATCTGTAGGACCATCTTCTCCGTCTGTTCCGAATGCACAAATTAGATAATCTTCAAACGAGTCTCCTGATTTCCATAGCTCTAAAAAAGCAGAAAGAGCTATTCTTTGTGCGCGACCGCCTTTACTTTCCTCTCCGAAGTTATCAATATTTACTGTTGTCTCTCCACCAAAAACAAAAGCTGTTTTTTTAGGCATCTCTCTATTCTCTAGAAATAACTTTTCACCAACTTCTCTTGCCTTCCCTGTGAAAGCAGAGCCTTTATTAACTGCTGTATATCCTTCAGATTCTAGATAAGTGCATACTGCTTGCACTGCCATTTTATTATTGCCAATAATTTTATGTTCTATTTTTTGTTTTGTTTTTTTACTCTCATTACATACAACTGGATTGGCTTCGATGTATTTATAAACACTGCTTTTATTCTCTAGTCCTCTTTTTTTAATAATTTCAAAAGTCTGTTTTGCACTAAAAGTATTCTTTGCCCATGGGCCTGAAGCGATTGAGTCTAAGGAGTCTCCAACTACATCTGAAAGCACCCAAGCAAGTACTGTTCCAGCATTTGTATGCTTAGACATTTTACTGCCTTTAACTTCTGAGCAGGCTTTACGCATTGCATTTACTTCTAGGATGCTTGCTCCATTTTTTTGCATTGTTTTTACTGCTTTGTTTAAATCCTCAATGCTAATACTAGCGCAAAGTTGTTCTCTAGTAGCAGAACCTCCACCTGAGATTAAATCGATTAAAAGATCATTTGGGCCTAAGTCTTTAATTAATTCTAACTGTATACTAGTTGCTTTAATTACTTTTTGAGTAAGAGCATTTTTTCCTTCAGGTCTAACTTTTGCAATTTCTATTATTTTACAATCTGGCTGTTCTCCTTCTGGGGCATTAACTAAACCAGTAAAATTTTCTATTTGATTAATATCTTCTGCTAGACCTTGCTCAAAACCTAAAGCCATTAAACCAGCTGCTTTGCCTGTGCCGATAACTACAATTTTATTCATGCTATCTAAGCTATATGAATAATCACCAAAACAGATAGAATTATCTGTTTTGCGAATCATACTTTTTACTAAGTCATTTGGCATTACTGCATTTATTGCAGCTTTAAATGAAAGATTTGCTATTTCAGTAAATTTCTTAATGTTCTTTAGAGATTTCTAAATCTCCAAAAGGAATTAAAGGGACTTTAGATAAGAACTTAACTGCTAATAAAACATAAAGTGCGAAAAGTCCTATTCCTAATGCGTAGTCTACTAGGCCAAGAGTAATCTCATGTGGGTATAATGTAGGTGCAAAAAGAAGATACATTTGTAACCAACAACCTATTGCAACAATTGCGCCTGTACCAAAAAGTAATTGTGGAACTTGTTTTACGTCTCTACTTAAACCTAGAAAAAAAGGAATTATGAAATTCATTCCTAAAACCATCCAAGCTAGATTTCTCCATGGCTCTTCTCTTAATCTTAAAATTACCCAAGCTGTTTCCTCTGGTAAGTTTCCGTACCAAATTGGAAGATAGTGACTCCAAAACATATATGCCCAGAAAATTCCGAAACCAAATAACAACTTTCCTAAATCATGAAGAGTCTTTCTTTTAATCTTTTGTAAAAAAAGCTCATTATTAACTGTGCAAATTCCAACTAACATTGATGTAAATGCCATTGAAAGATAAACACCTGTCATGAAATACATCACACCGTAGAGAGTTGAATACCATACTGGGTCAACTGACATTAGTTGATCGAAAGCAAAGAAAGTAAGCATGAATGCATAAAAAATTACAACTGCTGGAGAGAATCTACTTAAATAATGTGAAGAGTTCTGTGCATTTAAGCATGGCTTTAAACCGAAAAGCTTTGTTAAGGCTTCATCTTTCCATCTTTTTGAAGCTTCGCTACTAAGCTTTAGCTTTTTAAACTTATTATCTCTAAGTGCGGCTAAATCTCTCATAACACTTAAACCAACTACTTTTCTTGCAAAATAACCTAGAACAAGTAGGGCAATAATATCTCTTACAAAAACAAAATTAGAAGTTAACCATGGTCCTTTTCCAGGTGGTTGTTCATGCGCCCACACAAAAAGGTATTCGTGACCAAAATACATTACAACTAAAAATATTGGTGTTAGAGAAAAGAAAAACACTCCTGATTCAAAAATTCTTCTAATCGGTCTTGCCCACTGAGCATTACAGATATGAAATACCGCAGTAAAACAACTTGAGGCTGCAGAAACTGCTACCCAATAAAGCATGTTAATTTGTAATGCCATCCAAGCTCTTTTCGCATCACCTGTAAAAAGCTCAACTAAGAATGCTAACAGACCTAGAATTGCTAAAATTATTAAAGCAAGTCTAAACCAAGCAGGAACTGAAAGAGGTTTTGCCTCTACAATTTCTTTAATATCTTCGGCTGTAAAACTAGTACCGTGTGCCATTTACTTACTTTCCTCTGTTTTTTCTACTGCCTTTTGCTCTACAGGTCTTGATATCTCAGGAATATCAACTTTTTTCTGTAAAAATCTTATGTAATTAGCTAAGTCCCATTTTTCCTTTTCAGAGAATTTATAACCATATCTAGGCATATTTCTAAGGCCTAATGTAATTACAGCGAAAATTCTTCCATCTGGAGTATTTGAATAATAATCAGTAAGAATATTAGGAACTCCTACTTGTGGCCCAACAGGTCCTTTACCTGCTCCATTTTTACCATGACAAGTTTGACAGTTAGAGCTGTAAAGTCTTCTTCCTCTCCAAATAGAGTTTAAATCTTTTTTTACAGGATTTTTAAGATTAGCTTGAGCATCTTCAACCGTTTTATATCTAAAAGGCTTATAGCCTCTAGGCACTGTTCCTTTAACAGGAGACCTTGCAACCTCATTAGCTTCTAATGATTGTTGCCTATACATGTCGTAATCACCTGGCAATGCAAATGCATTTGTGCCAATGAAAAAGAAAACAACAAATGAAATTATTAAAATTAAATTCCTCATCTTGTATACTCTAGCTCTACTGTATTAGCTCCTAAGTTTTCCATTTCGCTTTTTAAAGAATTAACCTTTTCAGGCTCAGACTTAATCACAACTCCAAAATGACCTTCAGAAAAATGTGGTCTGTATCCAGGAGTTCTAAAAATATGAGGCAATCTACAAAAGTGTAGCAATGCTCCCATTGTGGCCAATGCTCCTAATAAGATAGTGCACTCAAAAGCAATTACTACAAATGCTGGATAAGAAAGTAATGGCTTAGCACTAACTCTAATTGGATAATCAATAGACATCCATGAAGTAAATAGAAAAGCTCCTAAGCAACCTGTTGTTGCACCTGCTAAAGTAACTCTTCTTACAGGGCTTCTTTTCTTACCTTCAAAATATTCATCTTCTAAGTGATGCTCAGGAAATGGAGAGAAGTAATCGAAATCTAATTCTTCTTCCCTAGCCCACTTAATTGCTCCTTTTGCCATTGCTGGACATTTAAAAGAAGCAACAACTAGATTTTTAGTTTCTTCAGCCATACTAGTTAGCCTCCGCTGAATTATTTGAATCACAAGCAGGATGATTTGGAACTTGAACAATTTCTTTAATCTCAGTTAATGCCATTGAAGGGAAAAACTTTATAAAGATTAATAGTAATGTAAAGAACCAACCAAATGAACCAATAGTTATTCCAACATCAATCCAAGAAAAATTATACTTACCCCAAGCAGCTGGATCGAATTCCACAGTTAGAGATTGTAGAATAATATTAAATCTCTCAAACCACATTCCAATGTTAATGATGATTGAAAGAATAAATAACCAAGTTAAATTAGTTCTTAATTTTTTAAACCAAAGAGTAATTGGCGCTATACAGTTACAAAATACCATCATCCAAAATGGGAACCAGAAGTAACCAAAAGGTCTAAACCAAAACTGGTATCTTTCAAAAGGGTTATTACTATACCAAGCTACAAAGAATTCTGTTGCATAAGCATAAGTTACAATTCCAGAAGTAAACATAATTAATTGGCTCATTTTCTCATAGTGCCAAAGAGTTAAATACTTCTCTAACTTAAAGAATTTTCTCATTGGAATAGTAATTGTCATTACCATTGCAAGTCCCGAGAAAATTGCTCCAGCAACAAAGTATGGTGGGAAGATAGTAGTGTGCCATCCAGGAACATTACCCATCGCGAAATCCCAAGATACAACTGAGTGAACTGAAAGAACTAATGGAGTAGCAAGTGCTGCAAAGAAGCCATATGCTGCCATGTAGTGTCTCCACTGTCTTGAGTTACCTTTCCAACCAAGTGAAGTTAATCTGTAAAGAATCTTTCTAAATCCAGTTGCTCGCTCTCTTGCAGCTGCAATATCTGGAATTAAACCAATAATGAAAAACATTACAGATACAGTTAAGTAAGTACTTACTGCGAATACATCCCATAATAATGGTGATTTAAAATTCACCCACAGATATCTTTGGTTAGGATAAGGAAGTAACCAATAGAAATTCCAAGGTCTACCTAAGTGAATAATTGGAAACAAGCCAGCAGTTGCAACAGCAAATACAGTCATTGCTTCAGCAATTCTATAAATTGGAACTCTCCAAGTAGCTCTAAATAAAAATAGTACCGCAGAAATTAAAGTCCCTGAGTGTGCGATACCAACCCAGAATACAAAGTCAGTAATATAAACACCCCACATAATCGGATGCGTGATACCACCAACACCTAAGCCGTTTCTAATTTGGTAAATCCAACAATAAGCTCCAACTAAAAGTAGAGATATCGCTACTGAAATTCCTAAATACCAACTTACAGTTGGTGGTTTAAGAGTATCAAGAATATCATCATTAACAGTCTTATAATCGACTCTAATGATCCCATCTAAGTTCACTTCTTCAGTTGAACAGCTTCCATTTGTTGAGCAGGCAGACATTAGTGTTTCTCCCCATGCTTAGCTAAGTAAGTAACCGCTGGCTGAGTATTTAACTCTACATTTAGAATCTTATAACTTCTTTTATCCTGCGCAAGCTTAGCTACTTCACTGTCTTTATCTTTTAAGTTTCCAAATACAATTGCATCACTTGGACAACTAGAAGCACAAGCCGGTTGGACTTCACCATCTTTAACTTCGCGACCTTGTGTTTTTGCATTATTTTGAACTTCTCTAATTCTTTGAACGCAAAATGAACACTTCTCCATTACTCCAACAGTTCTTGTAGTAACATCTGGATTTAACTGCCAATTAAGAGGTTCTGGCCATTCATAATCAAACCAATTAAATCTTCTTACTTTATAAGAACAGTTATTTGAACAGTATCTAGTTCCAACACAACGGTTATAAACCATTGTATTTAAACCCTCATCACTATGATAAGTAGCATAAACTGGGCAAACAGGTTCACAAGGAGCATTGTTACAATGCTGACACATCATTGGCATAAAACCAGTAATTGGAGTGTCTCCAACAGCATCACCTTCTTCATCTAAAAATCTTGAAATTTTAAGCCAAGACATTTCACGGCCTTGTCTTGAATATTCTTTTCCAACTACTGGAACATTATTCTCAGCATAACAAGCTGTTACACATGCCGAGCAACCTGTGCACGCTGCTAAATCAACAGTCATTCCCCATTGATACTGCACGTGTTCCATTTGCTTATACATTTGTTTAGGCTCGTGCTGTGGCCCTAATGCTTTTGCATCATGATGTGCCATTGATAAGCCGTGCGGATTCTTACTTCCACCGTGATCACCGTGTCCGTCTCCATGGCTATCACCGTGCCCACCACCATGTGTATCTCCATGAGCTCCAGCATGAGAGTCTCCGTGGGAACCATGATCATCCCCGTGAGAATCATGTCCACCATCACTATGATTATCTTTTCTAATCAGTCCTCTATTTAACTGACTATCATTACCTTGAGTTATAACTAAATCATCTTTAGCAATAGACTTTCTTAGAATAACATCATCAATTACAAAATGATGTGCACCTTTTTCTAACTTAGTTAATTTTAAAGGATTAGTTCCAATACCATTAGCAAATCTACCTAAAGTCTCCTGTCCTCTACCAATTGGCACAGCAAGAACACTTGGGTGAACATACTTTGTAACATATGCAGGCGCTTCAACATGTAAGCCTTCACTTACTACTTTTACAACATCACCTTGTGTAACTGAATATTTCTTCGCAACATCAGGATGCATCTCTACCCATGAACCCCAAACAGCAGTTGTAATTGGATCTGGTATCTCTTGTGCCCAAGGTCTATTCGCTGCTCTTCCGTCCCCTAGTTGAACACTTGTAAAAGCTTGTAGAGACAACTTATTCGTTGGCTTCATTGCACGAATTCCAATTGCTTTAAGACTTGCAGAAGTTCCAGCACTTGCACCTGACCAACTTCCACCTTGCTCTACAGCTTCAAGCCATTTAGTCTCAGAACCTAAACGAGCAATCCATTGCTTTTTAATATAGTCGCCATAATTCTCTACAGCTTGATCTTTCTTAGCAAATTTTTGCACTGAAATTAAAAAATCACCTAATGAAAGAGAATCATATAAAGGCTGCATTGAAGGTTGATTTAAAGCATACACTCCAGGTCTTGGCTCAGAATCAGACCAAGATTCAAAACTAGAGCTTAAAGGAAGTATAATATTAGCAAGTTTAGAAGTGTCATCTAAGTTATTAGATAAAGAAACTACTAATCCAGCAGAAGCAAGAGCCCCTTCAAAGCCAGCAGAACTAGGCAGTGAATAACTAGGATTTACATTAGAAGTAATAACTAGTGCATAGTTCTCAGATTCTTTTATAAAATTTGGAAGTTCTGTTTTTAAATCTAGTGAGTTATTTTCTGAACTACTATTAAAAAAGACAAGAGTCTTTCCAGTTGCTCCAACTTTAGAATTAAGTAAATGAGACAAATATAAACTTTGCTCATCACTTCCAGCCCCTGCACCAATAATTAACGGCGCTTTAGCTTTCTTTAAATCTTTAGCAATCTCTAAAAGCTGCTCTTTTTTAACTCCAGTATTTTCTAATTGAGAATCAATGTTTTTATTGCCACTTAAAATACTAACTAAAGCAGACATTAAAGACTGAGTAGAACCAGCTGAGCGCATAATCCACTTATCAGCGTTTCCACCAGTTTGAGACAGTCTAGATTCTAAAGCATAAAACTTAGAAGCATTTTTAACTCTTTGTTGAGAGAAGCCTTTTGCAAACTCTACAGGTGATAAATAAGTTCCAAGGAAATCAGCTCCAAAACTAACTACAACATCTGCCTTAGAAAAATCGTAATTTGCCTTTAAACCTTTTCCAAATGCTTTTTCAATTGAAGCATCAAATTCAGTTTTACCTAATAAAGAATAAGTAAAATGATTAACTCCTGAAAAACTATTCTGAAAAGAAGATATTAATTTATTAATACTTCCAGTTTGTGGCTCAGTAATTATTGCAGTTTTCTTACCAGTACTTTCAGTTAATGCCTTAGATATTTCTAAAACTGCGTCTTTCCAAGCAATTGGCTTGAAACTTCCATTTGCACTTCTTTTTAAAGGCTCTCTAATTCTATCTGGGTCATAATGACTTTGAATACTAGACTGCCCTCTTGCACAAAGCCCACCTCTGTTTACAGGATGCGAAGGATTCCCTTCAACTTTTAAAGCTCTACCTTCTCTGGTTCTAACCAATGTTCCACAACTAGCTTCACATTCATTACAAGTTGCAGCATACCAAGAAGATACCCCAGGTATTACTTCATCAGGCTGAACTACATATGGAATTAATTTCTCTGGTAGTTCTTTTGCACAACCCGTTGCAACCGCAGCAGTGCTTGTAACAGTTAAAACTTTAAGAAAATCTCTACGCTTCATTTTACTCATAAGTCTCTAGCCATTAATAATGGCAAACCCCACAGTCTATACTAGCTCCATACTCTCTATGGCAGCTAACGCAAAATCCCATTTTTAAACTCGATACTCTCTCAACAACTTCTTGCTGATTAACCTGACCATGACAATTCTGACAACCAACCCCAGCTTGAACATGTCTTTGGTGATTAAACTGAACATGCTCTGGTAAATTATTAACCGGCTCCCATTCTATTGGTCTATTAGCATCCCATGCTTCTTTTAATTTTTTAATCTCAGATGAATCAGTTTTAACTTGAGTATGACACCCCATACAGGTTTCCAATGAAGGAATAGTTGCGTAAGAAGATTTATTAACCCCAGAGTGACAATACTGACACTCAATATGGTTTTTTTCTACGTGAATAATATGACTATAATTAACAGGCTGTTTAGGTTTATAGCCTCTTCTGTATTGCTTAGGAATAAAGAGGTCTAATGCCTTCACATCAGAAAATACTGCCATTCCGTCTCGCCACAAACCTGCATATTTACCATCCCCATCACCTGCAGTGGCAACAGATACAGCGCATATAATAGATGCAATAAATAATGTAATTCCGATTAAAGATTTTTTCATATTATCAAAAGGCAGAAACCTAATTAATTTCGCGTAGTCTGATTATCGAGCTACGCAGAATTTGTCCAGTAAATATCTCGATTAGTTAAGCTTTTTAACAGCTAAAAAGTTCAGGCAATTAATTTCACTTTAAGAGCAATAAAACACTTATTAAAATAATAATTATACATAATGATTCTAGATACTTAGAAAAAGCACCAAATAGATATGCTATATATTATCTTGTGATTACAAATAATGTCTGATCAAATACGTCAAAAGAAGAAATTATAAATTTAGAGATGGAAACTAAATATACACATGGAAATTACTAAAAAAACCCCTGCTAAAAAAATACTGACTAAAATGGCACTACTAAGCACAACATATATTTCTGCTGGCATCCTAGCTCTAATAATGGTTTCAAGCGCACAATCATTAGAACCTAATAAACAAGCCATCGAGGTAGGATTAGTTAATTGGCAAAGAGATTTTGATAAAAGTCTAATAAGATCAAAACAAGAAAACAAACCAGTACTTGCTCTTTTCCAAGAAGTACCAGGTTGTCATGGATGTAAAAAATTTGGCGAAGAAGTTCTATCAAATAAAAAATTAGTTAAAAGAATTGAAGACAATTTTATTCCCGTATTAATTTATAACAACAGAGGCGGTAAAGATTCTGAATTACTAAAACGCTACCAAGAACCATCGTGGAATTATCAAGTTATTAGATTCTTGGATCATAACGGCAAAGATATTATTCCAAGAAGAGACAAAATCTGGACTTTAGGTGAAACGAATACAAGAATAGATAATGCTCTAGAAGTTTTTAATTCTAAAAAGCTTTCGCAAAACAATTCTAGACAAGTTTTTCAACAACCTAGGATACAGCTTGCTCAGTACAATCTTGAACAGACTAATCAGCAACCCACTATACAACTGGCTCAATTAAGCTCTCAAATAAGTTCTGAAGGAATAACTCCTAAATCAAAAGAGCTAAAACAAATTGCTTTTTCACAACATTGCTTCTGGACAGGGGAAATGAAACTCGGTGGATTAGATGGTGTTAAAAAAACAGAAGCCGGCTTTTATGATGGAAGAGAGGTTACAAGAGTATGGTTTGATTCAAATAAAATAAGCGAAGAAACATTAAATAAAAAAGCAAGAAGTTTCGGCGTTGCAGACAGGGCATATGAAGTAGATAGCAGATTTACATCAAGCTACAGAAAAGCCCCTGAATCAGACCAAAAAAGGCAATTAAGAGGCACTGGAGTTAATGCTAAAGATTTAAATGATTTTCAAGCTACAAAAGTAAATGCTTTTATCAGGCAAGATAGAGCAAGAGCTTTAAAATATCTAAAAAACTAAGCTTAACTCTTAATTAAAGTAAATTGAGATTATTAGATTAATGTAATAATCTCAATTCATGAAAAACAAAGTAATAGTAATAGTTACTGATGGCGTTGGAATTGCAAAACCAAGTGAAGGCAATGCTGTTGATATAGCAAAAACCCCTACTTTTGATTCTCACTGGGGAGCTGATCCTTTCAAAGATACCTATTCTACAAAAAATTCTACTTCCTTTAAGCTAATTGCTCACGGAGAACACGTTGGACTACCCGAAGGTATCATGGGAAATTCCGAGGTCGGTCATTCTACTATTTTTTGCGGAAAACCTTATCTTGAAATGCTTCCAGATATCACCTCTGCACTTAAAGATGGAAGAATCTTCTCATCAAAAGCTTGGGATAAAATAAAAGAAAGAAAAGAAAACACTACTCACTTTTTAGGCCTACTCTCTGATGGAAAAGTTCACTCGGATATTGAACATTTAATTTCAATGCTTAATAAATGCGCTGAAGACGGGATTAGGAATGTAAAAATCTGGGCATTATCAGATGGCAGAGATGTTAAACCTGCTTCTATTAGAGAGTATGCAGAAAAAATTGAAAAGCTCTGCCTAAAAATTAATGAAAAACATGACTTCAATTATGCCATAGCAATGATTGCCGGTAGAGGTAATGTTTTAATGGACAGAGGAGAAGACGACTGGAAAAGAGTTGAGAAAGCTTGGAATGCCTTATTTTTCTCAGAAGGAAGACTCTCTGTAAATGCTAGTATCGCCATAGAAGAACTAAGAGGAGAACTTTACGGCCAAAGCTTTACTGATGAGCATTTAGACTTAAGATTAATTACCCAAAAATACGGTATGCCTCCTAAAGTAAATGCTGGAGATAATCTAATTCTATTTAACTTTCGCTCAGACCGCATAGTTCAATTTTGTTCTTGGATGCTAGATCAAGAATTAACAAAAACAGCTCTTAGCCAATCTGTAACAAGAAAAGAAAAACCAGAAGATATAAATTTTGTTACCATGGCAAACTTTGACCCTGAGACTTTGCCATTAAAGAATTATTTTTTACCTGAACTTGAGATTGAAACAACCTTAATAGACTTCCTAGAGAAAAAAGAATTAAAAATATTTTGCTCAAGTGAGCCTTCAAAATTTCCACACGTAACTCTTTTTCCAAATTCTCGCTCAAATAAAAAACCAGAGCATTGCACTTGGTATAAAATAGCATCTGAGCAAAGACCCCCTTTTAATGAAAAACCTGAAATGAGTTCTAAAGAAATAACCAAGACTGCAATTTCGGCTATGGATTCTGATAAATATGACTTACTAATCATTAACTACCCTGCCCCTGATATGGTGGGACACGAAACAAACCTAGAAGCAACAATCAAGGCTGTAGAAGCAACTGATTCAGCAATTGCCGAATTAGAAAAATTTGCTTTAAAGAAAGACTACATTCTTATTTACGGTGCAGACCACGGAAACGCAGAGAAAATGTATGCCTTAGAAGACAATAAGATTATCCTAGATAAAAACGACGAACCTCAATGGCATACTGCACATACTTCTAATCCTGTTAGATGGAATATTATAATACCAGAGAGTAAAAAAGCATTAGTGCTAAATGATGAAATCAAAGAAAAATCTCTTGGAAATCTATCTTCAACTATTGCCAACTTACTTGGCTTTAAAGACCTGCCTAAGCACTGGTTAAAATCTTTAATTAAACTTTAACTACCCAATCAATAATTGGGCTAGATCCTTAGCTATCTTCTTAGGACCAATAAGCGCTGCATATCTCTTTACAACTTTTCCATTCTTATCAACTAAAAACTTCACAAAATTCCAACCCGGATCTCCCTCAAAGTCTTTAGCAGAAGTAAGTAATCTATAAGTCTCTTGCTTCTCTTCTCCTTTTACCGGAGCTTTTTTAAAAAGCGGAAAATTAACTCCGTAATTAGTTTCACAAAAACTAACTATTTCCTCATTAGTTCCAGGCTCTTGAGATTTAAAATCATTACTAGGAAAACCTAACACAACAAAGCCCTCATCTTTATAAGTATCAAATAGCTTCTGAAGCCCTTTATACTGAGAAGTAAATCCGCATTTACTTGCTGTATTTACAAATAAAGAAACTTTTCCTTTTAAAGAAGAAAAATCAAACTCAGTACCATTTATTAATTCGGCTTTATGTTCATATAAATTGCTCATATTTTTAAACTTAACTAACTAGTTCACTCATCACATTAGACACAGACTCTATCTTAGAAATACCTGCCACACTCTTTCCAGCTTGCCAAAAATTACCTTTTTCATTTTTTAAAGATTTTTTCAAACGTAGCACTGATAACAAAGTATAATACATCCTTAACCAATGCTTAGTTCTCTTATTTTTCAAAAGAAATTTAGTTATAGGCCCTGCCTTAGTTCCCATTTGTTTAATGTAGTCTGTATTAATAACCGAAACTGGAACTCCAGTAATTTTTTCACTTAAAACAATGTCTGATTCGTTAGATTCTACAATTGCATTTTTATAAGCAACTGAAGCATTACATTCTGTAGTTGCAATAAAACGAGTTCCTAACTGACATGCTTGAAAACCAAGATCTAGTGCTTTTTGATACTCTTCTTTATTCCCAATACCCCCTGCACAAACTAGTGGTAAATTATATTTTTTTAATTCATTATATAATTCTTCAGCACTCTTTCCACCTGCATGCCCACCCGCTCTATTATTAACAGCAATTAAACCATGAACTCCTGCATCCACTCCTTTCTTAGCCCACTTATCTTCAGTTACATCGTGATAAACCACACCACCTACTGAACTTACTTTTTCAACTACCCATTTTGGATTACCTAAAGAAGTAATAAAAAACCTAACTCCTTCCTCTAAAGCAATCTCTATCCAGTTATTCATTTTATCTTCGTAATACTTTGAACTTTTCTCAATTAGTGCGTTAAAACCAATTGGTTTGTCTGTAAGAGACTTAATATGTTTTAGACCCTCTCTAAAATCGTATTTATGAACAAAAGTTAAAGATACTGGTTGAACAATACCTATTCCACCAGCTTCACTTACAGCTGCCACTAATTCCGGGTTTGAACACGGATACATTGGGCCACAAATAATAGGATGCTCTATATCTAGTGATTCTAAAAATTCTTTGCTCATTGCCTTGGCCCTACTTGCCAATAGACTTTCATTTTCGCAACTACTTCATTTGTAGCATCAAACATTTCTGCAATAGCAATTTTTTCAATATTTTCTGTCAACTCTCCTATTTCAGGAGCAGAGCCTTTAGCAGTAATTTTACCGCGTGCTTTTTTAATATATTCAATTTCAATATTTTTAACTATGCCTCTTGAATTCTCAGGTAATGAAGCCAGCATTGCTAAGCCACTAGAGAATTCACCGACATTTGCAAGAGCAATAGCATGCACGGATTTTAAATGATTTCTAATAAACCATTTCTCTTTTATTGAAACAATTGCGCTGCCTTTTGATATTTTTTCAATTGAAGGACTTACTGAGCCTGAATAAGGGACATAGAAGCCGATTAAAAAACTAAATACTCTTTTTCCAAAAGCCGTGTTTTGAGCGTAGCTCCATTTTTTAAGTATAGGGTTAAGTATAGGGTT
>CAYOZL010000001.1:72943-75007 GCA_964408435.1 uncultured Bdellovibrionales bacterium
TTAAGTATAGGGTTAAGTATAGGGTTTTTCATCTAGCAGAATTCTATCAGTAGCTTTGCTGATCAGCTAGTTTTATCTGTTTTCTTAGGAGTTTCTTTTTTAGCTGTGGTGCTTGTTGTTATGTCTTTTTTTGCACTGCTGGTCTTTGCCGTGCTTGAAGTATCTTTACTTGAATTAGGAGATTTCGAATACCCACTAGCGTACCAACCACCACCTTTTAGGTGAAATGAGGTAGCAGAAACTAAACGTTTTACCTTCTCCTCACCACACTTAGGGCATTTAGTTAGAGCATCTTCCGTGATTTTTTGAACTTCCTCAAAAACATACTCACAAGCAAAGCATTTGTAATCGTAAGTTGGCATGAGGCTTTATAATAATAAATTAAATAAATTTCAACTAGCTAGCTAGTCTAAATTGCATACCATAATCATTAAGAGAATTAACTACAAAAGCATCTATAAAATATAGAAGTAAAAACAATAAAATAGGTGAAAGGTCTAACATACCTAGTGGAGGCATTTTATTTCTAACCTTACTAAGTATAGGCTCAGTTGCTTGGTAAATAAAAGAAACTATCGGGTTTCTTGGATCTGGACTCACCCAAGAAAGCACTACATGTGCTAATAATAAAATATAGAAAATAAAAATTACAGAATGTAGAATTCCTGCAACTGCTATCATTAAATTTCCTAGTGCTATCATTTAATTTTCCCTATTTCCCATTTTAATTATACGTCTTAGTCTTTATGTTCTCGAACCGAATATAGAAGTTCCAACTCGAACTATAGTCGCTCCATGCTCAATTGCCAATTTATAATCGCTGCTCATGCCCATAGAAAGTTCTTTTTTCTCAGCAAATTTATCTTGATATTTATCAAATATTAACTTCATTTTTTCAAACTCTTTAATATTACTCTGACCATAACTTCCAATGCTCATTATTCCTCTTACTTTAAGAGCATCAAAGTTTAGGCATGAATCAAGTAACTCTTCAAAACCCTTTTCACTAACCCCTGACTTAGTAGACTCTTTAGATACATTAATTTGAATAAGAATATCTTGAGTAATTGATTTTTTTAGTGCTTCTTTAGCAATTGCCTTCGCTAGTGAGATTCTATCCACTGAATGTATTAAGGAGAACAAACCAACTGCATCTTTTGTCTTATTAGACTGCATTGCTCCAATTAAATGAAAATCAAAGTCTTTATAGCCTAGGGCCAATAACTCTTGTTTTTTCTTCTTAGCTTCTTGAACATAGTTTTCACCAAAGATTTTCTGTCCTGCTTTAATTGCTTCAACAACCTTAGAAGAATCAACAAATTTAGAAACAGCTACTAAACTAGCACCGCCTAGATTCTCATTTATCTTAGCTAGATTATCTTTAATGCTACTTATACTCATCTGGAATCTCTTGAATTAGCTCCGCAATAGGCAAGCCGACAACATTTGTATAAGAGCCTTTGATTGAAGAAATAAAAACTTGAGCATAGCCTTGTATGCCGTATCCACCAGCTTTATCATAAGGCTCATCTAGATTTATATAATATTCTATTTCAGACTCACTTAATTCTCTAAAAGTTACCTCAGTGCTTACTGCCTTACTTACTTTAAAGTTTTTTGAGAAAAGACTAAAACCAGTAATTACTAAATGACTTTGATTTGAAAATGTTTGTAGCATTCTTTTTGCATGCTCTTTATCAACTGGTTTTTCTAAAATGGTTGAATTTCCAATTACCCGACCTAGACCTTCAATTGCTTTATCAATAACTACTATTGTATCAGCAGCAATGACTAAGCTCTCCTCTGGTAAATCATCATAGACATCCTTAGCTTTTACCTCAGATAAGACCTTAACTAAATTAAGCGCTGAATCCGCATTTATTTTACTCTCATCAATACTAGATGGCTTAACATCAAAATTTAAGTGAATAAGATTAAGTAGTTCACTCCTTCTAGGAGACTTTGAGGCAAGGATTATTTTATTTTTTTTCATTCTATTTATACTTAATCAATACTTTTAATAGCTTAGCTTTTATTAAAAAAACTAAGACTCAAGCTATTGCA
>CAYOZL010000001.1:75107-85875 GCA_964408435.1 uncultured Bdellovibrionales bacterium
ATATTCTCTAAAATATTGATAGACGTATTTCAATTTTTTAATGATAATTCATACTAATGAAAGATAAAAACAGAACTGAGCACGCACTTTTAGAACTAGGCTACACACTAGACCTAGAAGGTATGAACGAAGAAGCTGAACAAATGTATCTTAAAGCAATAGAAATGCTTGAGGATAAAACTTCTAATCAAGATTTAGACATACTTGCCACTACTGCTTTTAAGCATGGTAAAAAACTTTATAATTTAAAAAGATACGATCAAGCACTTGCTGCCTTTAAAAGAAGCAAAGAAATTCTAGACTCAATTGTTATTCTAGATGCAAATCATTTAATTATTGAAAGACTAGCTAACTCAATTTCTTGGTATGCAAGGTCACTTAGAAAAGTAAATAAATTTCAAAGAGCTGCTAATGAATATCAAAGAGCTTGTTCAATTTGGGGAGCACTTAGAACTTTTTCACCTGATACTGAAAAAGATAGCTGCTATGCATTAAAGCTTGGACTTAATATGTATGGTTTATCTAAAAGCTTAAAGAGTAAAAAAGATTTTGAGTTAGCAGATTTGGCTATGTATTCTGCAAAGTCATTACTTGGCAATTTTAATATTGCTTTTGAATAAATAAAATCCTTTCCAAGCGCCTCCAAATACTCTCATCGATTTCACTTAAGCAAAGTGCCTTACTACAGACACTCTGCACAAGACTCTTTTCTTATAACTATAAGAACTAACCTTTAATATTCAATTACTTTTTTTAAGTCTTTAACTCTAGAAAAATCAGAAACATTTCTTGTAACAATTGGCATATTATTTCTAATAGCAGTTGCTGAAATCCATAAATCATTTGCACCAATTAAATTTCCTTTTTTTCTTAGCTCGCTTGTAATTTGCCCATAGATCCAAGCAACTTCTCGATCAATTGGCATGACTTGAAATCTATTCAAATAGCTTTCAAAAATATCTTTTTTATCTATTCCTTCTGAGAATTCTCCTAGCGTAATTACACTAATAAATAATTCAGTATTTTTATTTTGATCTAAAAATGAAAATACCGAATTATCTTTAGATTTACCAATAGTGGCTCTTTCTAAGTCGATTAAAAATGTAGTATCTAAAATTAAGCCCATTTAGACTCAGGTGGTTTATCTTTTTTCTGATTTTTATCTAAAGTATCTAATGTTTTTGAGCTAATTAACTTTTTTCTTTTTTTAGCTAAATCTAACAATTCAGCTCCAGTGATACTTGAAGACTCCCACTTAGCCCTTCTTAGAACCTGAGAAAATGATTCACTAGGGCTAGTTTTTGCCTTTTTTAATTTTTCATAAACATCTATTTCGATAGAGATAGTTTTAGTAGCCATGCATGAAGCATACACGAAATAATAATTAATGTCAATTAAATAATAGCTATCAAGAATCAGTTTTTCAAGCTAAGCTATTCTAATTTATGCATTTTTAATTAATCTGGCACCTATAGACAGGTATGCAGGTATGCAAGATCGCTTAGAAAAGTAAATAAATTTCAAAGAGCTGCAAATGAATATCAAAGAGCATGTTCAATTTGGGGAGCACTAAGAACCTTCTCACCTGATACTGAAAAGATAGTTGCTACGCATTAAAGCTTGGGCTTAACATGTATTGCTTGTCTAAAAGTTTAAAAAGTAAGAAAGATTTTGAATTAGCGGATTTAGCAATGTATTCTGCAAAGTCATTGCTTGGTAATTTTAATATTGCTTTTGAGTAAAACTCTTCTCTGTAAAAGGCTCTTTCTTTAAGAGAATAAGTACCTACGCATTGAAAACCCAGCAACAATCCCAATCCCCGCTAAAACAGTAACAATCGAAGACCCGCCAAAGCTAAGCAAGGTCAAAGTAACCCCAACCACAGGCATAATCCCAATTACCATTCCAATATTAATCAACAGATGCCAAAATATTAAACTAGCCACCCCAATACAAACAAAAGCCCCAAATTTATCCTGACATCTTTGCCCAACAAGTAAAATTCTATAAATTAAGAAACCATATAAACAAATTACAAAACTAGAACCTAAATAACCCCACTCTTCTGCAAGCACAGAAAAAATAAAATCTGTAGTCTGTTCTGGTAAAAATCTAAGTTGAGTTTGCGTACCTTGAAAGTATCCTTTTCCAAATACAGCTCCTGAACCCACAGCTATTTTAGATTGTAGTGCATGATAACCCGCTCCTAATGGATCAGACTCAGGGGATAAAAAAGTTCTTACTCTTTGTTTTTGGTAGTCTTTTAAAACAAAATTCCAAGCTGGAAGTAGTGAAAAAATAGCTACTAAGAACAAGCGTATGAGTGTTTTTGAATTAACCCCTGCTAATAAAATCATCGAAGCACCAACCATAATGTTAATCAAAGCTGTTCCTAAATCTGGTTGTTTCAGGATTAATAAGGCAGGGGCAAAAATTATAAGACTAGGCACGATTAAAGTAGGCACAGTAAAGCCATCTTTTGGCACTTTATCCCCACTTAAGTATTTAGCTACTGCTAGTATAATGCCTAATTTCATAAACTCTGAAGGCTGAACACGAATACCAGCAAGGCTTATCCAACGTCTAGACCCACCTGCCATGTCTCCTACAAACAACACTGCAACTAATAAGAGGCAACAAACAAAATATAATAAATAAGAGCTCGATTTTACTGGCTTTGCACCTGTAAACATTGCAATAAAAAAAAGAATCATTCCCACAATCATTGAAGCAGATTGCCTTTTAATTGCTAAACTTTCTCCTAAAGCTTGGTTGTAGCCTGCACTATAAAGAATAAATAAGCCCACTACACAAAGACTTGTTACAAGAAAAATCAAAATCCAATCTATATTCTTCTTAGAATTACTATTAGTAAAAATCATTTAGTTCAAATCTCTCTGTGTAACTACCAAGTTTCGATTTACCTCAAGCTTTGCCAATTCTGGTTCTTCTAGCTCAGATTTCTCTTCTTCTACCTTTGGCTCTTTCACAACTCCTCTATCTACAAAATACTTTTGCAAAATAGCTTGAGCAATAGGAGCTGCAGACTCCCCCCCATGCCCTCCATTTTCAACAATTACAGAAAGCACAATACTTGGCCTGTCTACTGGAGCGAAAGAAATAAACCATGCATGGTCGTTTAACTTCCCTTCTATTCCATGTTCTAGAGCAGCAACTTGCGCAGTTCCTGTTTTTCCACCTATTTCAACTCCTTCGACTCTAGCCCTCTTACCAGTTCCACCATCTTCTTCAACAACTGAACGAGCAGCCATTTTAACAGTATCAACATTTTCTGGATTTAAATTCATTTCCATTAAAATCTTAGCATTTACATACTCAACATCTTGCCCTCTTATAATTTTCTTTAAAAGATGAGGCTTAAATTTCTTACCACCATTTACAAGGGTTGATAACATTGAAGTTAACTGTAGTGGCGTTGTAGTAAAATAACCTTGGCCAATTGAGACAGGAATAGTGTCTCCGTCGTACCACTTTTCCTTAAATCTTTTTCTCTTCCATTCCCTAGAAGGAGCAGTTGCAGTTTTTTCAGCTAGGAGGTCAATTCCAGTTTTTTGACCAAAACCAAATTTCTCTAAATACTCTGAGAGCGTATCGATTCCTAACTTATGACCTAGTTGATAGAAAAAAGCATTACAAGATACTTTTATTGCTTTACTTACATTTACTCGCCCATGCCCTGAACGCTTATGGCAATGAAATCTTCTTTTCTTTATTTTATAATAACCTGGGCAATTATAAAGAGTATTTTTAGTTATTATTCCTTTTTCTAAACCTGCTGTTGCCCACAGTAACTTAGAAGTTGAACCAGGAGGATAAGCTGAAGATACAGCTCTATTTCTAAATGGTTTTCCTGGATGATCCACTAATGCTTTCCAATCTTGTTTAGAAATATTTCCAGAAAATAAATTAGGGTCGTAACCAGGTGCAGATACTAATGCTAGAATCTCACCTGTATTAGGCTCAATTGCTACTATTGCACCTCTTTTGCCTTGCATTTGCTCTTCAGCAACTTTTTGTAATTCTAAATCAATTGTTAAATATACGTCTTTTCCAGGAGTTATATCTACTACTCCTAACTCTGCTCGTCTTCTTCCTCTTGCATCAACTTCTACTTGAAGATAGCCAGGACTTCCTTTTAAAGTTTGCTCTCTTGAAAGCTCTAAACCAGACTGACCTGCTTGGTCTCCTGGTCTGTATTTTTCCTTTCCCTCTTCTCTCAGTTTATATTGCTTTAGCTGTTCAGGAGAAATCTCTCTTGTGTAACCTAATAACTGGGAAGCAAAATTATCATAAGGATAAACTCTTGCTGGCTCAACTGTTGTTATTACTCCCGGTAGTGAATGCCCTCTGGCTTCAATTCTAGCTAAATCTTCATGCGAGATATCATGAATAGCCACCTGTGGCTCAAACCTTCTATAATTTTTTGAAGAGTCTTTAAAATTATTTATTAATTCCGCAGAATCTAGCTTTAGAATTTCTGCTATTTTTTCTAATGTCTGATTAACATCTTTAATATCTTCAGTAAGTATTGCTAAATTAAACGCGGGTCTATTTCTAACTATAACTTTACCAAACCTGTCATAGATAATACCTCTAGGAGCTTCTACTCTAATTGACCTTGTTCTATTATTCTCTGATTTATTTCTGTAATAAGAACCGTGCACAACTTGTAAGAACCAGAGTCTTAGTAAAAGCACTGAAATACCTAGCCAAGCTAAATAAACAGCTAGTCTGAATCTAAACTGTAGCTCTTTCATTTAATAACCTTCACTTAGCGTGTCTCATCTAGAAGCTCTACTTAGTAAAAAGCCTTTACTCTTTCTACTTGTTTTAGTGAAATTTAGAAAAAATATTAAAATTGAAGAAAAGACTGAAGTAAGCAAAGCTTCAATTAGAATAGTTTCTAAAATAGAGAAAACCAGTTCACTCTTTGCGAAATAGAAAAGAAAGAAATTAATAATTAAAGACTTTAAAATACTAGCCATAAAAGTTAGGGCTAAAATTGCAAAAACTCTATCTGCAAATAATCTTTTAGAGACTGCGGCTATAAAACTAAAAACCCCGATATAAGCAGCAGCACTTGGCCCAAGATAAACTCCCGAAGAGAAATCAACTATTAAGCCAAGAAAAAAACAAAACAGTAAACCTGCTAAAGATTGATAATTAACAGAAATAGCAACAATCAAAATAAGAATTAAATCTGGTGCTATTAAACCCAGGCTTAAAAAAGTAGACTGCAAAGCTAATGAAGCAATTATAATTAAAAAATAAAATAATATTTTTTTAATCATTAGCTAGTTACCTCCACAATTACTCTGCTACCTTGAAAAAATCGTAATCTGTCTTCTCGCTCTCTTCAGGAACAATCACAAAAACATTTTCTATTTCTTTTGTATTAACCGCTGGACTTACTTTTATGTCGTAAAAAAGCGAACTCGAATTTGCATCTACACTCTCTATTACACCCACTAATAAGCCCTTTGGAAAAACTCCATCTAGCCCAGAAGTAATAATTCTATCTCCTGCAGTAACATCTTTCTCAGCGCTTCTTTCAACATAGTTAAGCCTTAAAGACTTACCTAAGCCTCTTCCCTCTGCTATACCCCACATTCTATTACTTTGAATTATCGTATCCATTGCACTACTAGAATCAACTAGGAGTAATATTTTTGAACTACCAGGTGTAACAGTTACAAGTTGACCCACTACAGCATTTCCAGAAACAACTGCTAAACCTTCTCTTAAACCACTACTAGAGCCTTTATCTATAATTAAAGTCTTAAACCAATTCGTATGATCAGAGCCTATTACACTTGCAACTGTGCCTCTTAAAGAAAGCTCTTCTGCGTAGTGTAATATATTTCTTAATCTTATATTTTCGTTTTGATACTCTAACAACCTAGAGTTCATTGTTTCTAATTCTTTAACTCTTTTTTCTATATCTTTTTTCTCAGCTTCTACATTTACTAACCATAAATACTTACTCCATAAGTATTTTACAGATTCTACTCCTTCATGCTGAAGTTTAAGTAAGGGAGTTACAAATTGAATTACTAAATCAGAACCAGCTCTAGCTACTTTTGGATTAGCCACACTTACACTCATTAACTGAGCAGAGAAAATAAATAAGAAAAATGCCGCTAGTGGTAACTGATTACGACTAAGGAAACTCATAAAGGAAACTCACTGGCTTTACGAAATAGTTACTTCTTTTAGAAGCTCAATATTATCTAAAACTTTTCCAGAACCTATAACTACTGCAGTTAGAGGATCTTCTGCTAAAATTACTGGCAAACCTGTAATACGCTGAATCATTTTATCTAGATTTCTAAGTAATGAGCCACCACCAGCTAAAGTAATGCCTCTATCTACTATATCTGAAGATAGCTCAGCAGGAGTTCTTTCAAGCACTTGTAGAATAACTTCAGCAATTTGTTTTATTGGTTCATGTAAAGCTTCTCTAATTTCATTTTCAGTAATAACTATGCTTTTAGGAAGGCCACCAACTAAATCTCTACCTGTAATTTCTACAGATGAATTCTCTCCTGTAGGAAGTGCAGTTCCTAATGAAATTTTTAACTGCTCAGCAGTTCCAGTTCCAATTGCTAGATTGTAATTACGCTTTACATAATTAGTAATAGCCTCATCCATTTTATCTCCACCAACTCTTACTGATTGAGAATGAACAATTCCTCTTAAAGAAATAACTGCTACTTCTGTTGTGCCGCCTCCAATATCTACAATCATTGAGCCACAAGCTTCAGTAATTGGTAACCCTGCTCCAATAGCAGCTGCCATTGGTTCTGTAATTAAATGAACTTCTCTTGCCCCAGCAGATTCTGCAGATTCTTTAACTGCTCTTTTCTCTACTTCGGTAATTCCATACGGCACGCAAATTACAACTCTCGGGCGCACTAAACTTCTTCTATTATGAGCGTTTTGCATAAAAAATCTTAGCATCTGCTCAGTTACTTCAAAGTCTGCAATAACTCCGTCTTGTAGTGGTCTTACTGCTTTAATACCAATTGGAGTTCTACCGCACATATGCTTTGCCTCTTTTCCAACTGCAACAATCTTATTACTGCCTTTGTGATTTTTAACTGCAACAACAGATGGCTCGTTAGCTACAATGCCCTTACCTTTTACAAATATTAATGTATTAGCAGTGCCTAAATCTATTGCTAGATCTGAAGAAAAAACACTAAGTATAGAGTTAAGCATATATCCCTAATGAATGAGTAAGTATTGAAGGGTTAAATTATCAGAAATGAGAGCTGAAGTCACATCAGTGCCCTAATTAGCCTCTAATTTAAATTCTGTTAAAATCTAGGCTGTAGAAGCTAGCAGATTTTTATCTAATAATGACCTAGATTTATCAGATAATATAGCTACATCTTCATTCGTAATTTTAAGCTCTTTTTGGCTTAAGACCTCAAATAACAACAGCATTTGCTGCTCAGGTGGTAAGCGCTTATCGAGAAAGATATGGTCCTGGCCAGTTAAAACACAATTACCGCTTCTTACTTTAAAATTATAACCCCTAGAGAGCTTCTCTCGTCTTACTTTAATTCCCTTAGATTCTATAATCTTACTAAGACTTCTAATCTCTCGTTCCATCTCTAGTTGTTGTTTTGATTTTTTTGTTTTCGCCATACTTCTTTTAAATTCCATACTTCTTTTAAATAACTACTTAAAATCTTTTTGCTACATCAAATCTTGCTTAAAGGGTATAACATAAGTAGGTGAAGAACTATAGTAGAAAAAGCACCATAGCATTAAAACATTAAAGACTAATGAAAAATCTCTTTTTAATTCTTATTTTACTTAATTTCTTTCTACCTTCTTGTAAAAACGGCGGAAAGGATTTTAGAAAAATTCTTAGAAGCGCAAGTAGAGAGGCTGGAAAATCTTCTAATAGATCTCAAAATTCTAAAAGCACTTTAAAATCAACACCAAAAGCAATTAGCTCTTGTCCTGAAAAAGCAAAGTTAATTGGCTTACCTCCACCAAAAGGAAGCTCTCAGTGGTGCTCCCTTCCTTCAAAAGACGGTAAAGGTATTAAACACGGAGCTGTTAGGAAGTGGCATAGTAACGGCGTATTAAAGGCAAAAGGCACTTTTGTTAAAGGTTTACTTACTGGTACATACACTGGGTGGTATAATGATGGCTCAAAAAACTTTAAAGGAAAATACCTTAATAATAGTAAAACTGGCTTATGGACAACTTGGGCTAAAAGCGGAATTAGAGAAAAAGAAGTTAGTTACTTTAAAGGCAAACTACACGGAATGTTTAAACAGTGGGATAAAAACGGATTTATCCACTTAGAAGGCAACTATAAAAATGCTAAGAAATTTGGCACCTGGATTACATACAATAAAACAGGACAACCTAAGTCCAAAGTTACTTACTTAGAAGATAAGAAGCACGGGCCAGCACAAGTTTTTTCTAGAAAAGGCGTTTTAAAACAAACTGAGACTTACCACCTAGACATTCCACATGGACTCTGGGTTACTTTTTGGTCTAATGCTAATAAAAAATCTGAAGGCAATTACAACAAGGGCCAAAAATTTGGTAAATGGCTTAGCTATAATAAAAAAGGTGAGATTAAAAAAACACTCATCTATTCTGAAGATGGAGCGGTTAAAAAGCTAGAAGCTGAGAAAAAAGTTAGAACTAAAAAGAAAAAAAGAAGGAAGAAAAAAAGAAGAAGAAATAACTTTGGTAAAGGAGATACTCTAGGTGCAGAACCTCCAATTAGAAGACCTAGTAATGTGGATCCTAACCAAGAAGACTTAGTTACTGAGATTGAGAGCAGTAGTGAGACGAAACAAGAGTCATCTCCGCCTAAAATACAAGGAAATCAGACACAAGATAAAGACTGGAAAAAATTCTAATAATAAGCTGTTAATAACTGCTAACAAAGTGTTTAAAACTAGCTAAGTCCTTAAATATTCGAAACTATTACAATCAGTAAAAAACTATCTTAAACACAATATTTTGTATTGACGAATCGTCTAAATCACAATATATTGTGTTTACAGGCTATTTTTATTTAAGTTACATGTAGCTAATGCCGATTCTAAGCATTATGATAGATGAACTCTGATTAAAGTAGTTTTAAAGGATGTTTTTAAAAGAATGTCAGAAAAAATAAACAAATATATTTCTAGGAGGAAAATGGGTTTAGAAGCAGCGAAAAAAGAGGCTACGGCAAAAGATGCGGCGAAAGTTATTACATCGTGTGATGTAAAAAAGAGGGATGGGTCTCAAGCAGTATTTGATGGAGAAAGAATTGAAGTTGCAATCCAAAAAGCTTTTAAAGCCGACAGAGGTTATAAACCAAATCAAGACCTAGATCCTTTTAGTGCCAGAGAAGCTAAAACAATCGCTGAAGAAGTAATTCAAAAAATTCAAGAATCAAATCCTACTTCACTAGACATTGAACAAATTCAAGATCAAGTTGAAATGAGTCTAATGCAACATGGCCACTACAGTGTTGCTAGAGGTTACATTGTTTATAGAGAAGAACATGCAAAAGCTAGACATCTAAAACACCCTAACCCAGAACTTAAAGGCCCTGAGTTAACAGTAACTTTAAAAGACGGAAGCCAAGCTCCAATTGACTGGGCTACTACTAGTAGAAAAATTTATAACTCATGTGAAGGCCTACAACAGTGTTCTCCTGAAGCATTAGCTGAAGAAGTTTCAAGGTCTTTATACAACTTCATGGGAGAAGACGAGCTTGATAAAGCTTTAATTCTTTCTTCAAGAACTAAAATTGAAAAAGACCCAGAGTATCAAAAAGTATCTGCAAGATTACTTCTTAATTCAATTTATAAAGAAGTAATTGATACTGAAATTGATGACCCAGCGCTTAAGCATGTTCATAAACAAAAGTTTGATAGTTTCATTAAAGACGGTGTTGCTGCCAAGAGACTTGATCCTAACTTATTACTTTTTGATTTAACTAAAATTTCTTCTGCTCTAAAAAGAGAAAGAGATAATTTATTTTTATACATTGGCTTACAAACTATCTATGACCGTTACTTAATTCACATAGATAAAAAGCGTATTGAAACTCCGCAGTATTTCTGGATGAGAGTTGCAATGGGTCTAGCTGCTAGAGAAGAGAACAAGGAAGAAAAAGCAATTGAATTCTACAACACGCTTTCAACTCTACGTTTTGTATCTTCAACGCCTACTCTATTTAACTCTGGAACACCGCATCCACAGTTAAGTTCTTGTTATTTAACTACAATTGAAGATGACTTAGAGCATATTTTTAAGTGTATTAGTGATAACGCTAAGCTTTCTAAGTGGGCTGGTGGACTTGGTAACGACTGGACGAATGTTCGAGCTACAGGTGCAATGATTAAAGGCACTAATGGAGAGAGCCAAGGAGTTGTTCCTTTTCTAAAAGTTGCAAACGATACTGCAATTGCAGTTAACCAAGGTGGTAAGAGAAAAGGTGCAATGTGCGCATACTTAGAATCTTGGCATTTAGAAGTTGAAGAGTTCTTAGAGTTAAGAAAAAACACAGGTGATGAAAGAAGAAGAACTCATGACATGAATACAGCAAACTGGATTCCAGACTTATTCATGAAAAGAGTAATCAACAATGAACACTGGACTCTATTTAGCCCTGAAGAAACTCCTGACCTACATGATTTATACGGGAAAGAATTCAATGAGCGTTATGAGCACTACGAAGCATTAGCAGAAGAAGGAAAGATTAATCTTTTCAAAA
>CAYOZL010000002.1:0-76412 GCA_964408435.1 uncultured Bdellovibrionales bacterium
TTACAAGATCAGACTGCTATTAAGGTTTCTTAGGCGAAACTCAGGTTTATAATAACTATATTAAAACCTTTAACATCTAGCTTATAAAGTAATATAAAGAGCAGAGACTATATAGTTTGCAATTAAAATGGTAAGTTTTGATAAGAAATTTTTATTACTTATTGGAAATTTCTAACATCAAGTCTGGATAATTAGTAAACAATCCATCAACTCCGTATTCTTGCATACGAAGGAAATCTTCTTTCTTATTTACCGTATAAACAAATACCTTAAGACCGTTACTATGTGCATCTTCTACGAACTCTTTAGTTACTGTGGAAATAGATGGATGGACGGAGTAGGAATTAAGCTCTTTTGCAAATTTTGAATTATTAACAGGCAATGCAACATGAAGAGCCCCTATCTTAGTTTCAGGTAATTTAGTTTTTATTTTCTTAAGTTCTTGATGATTAAAAGAAGAAACAATTATACTACTATCATTAAGCTCTTTTAACTTATCTATAAATAAATCGCTCGTCTGATTTTTAAGCTCAATATTTATAGAAACTCTATTATCTATTAAACTAATAACTTCATCTAAAGTTGGGATTTTATACTTACCGTGAACCTTAAGAGTTTTTATCGATTCTGCTGACTTATCTGTTAGATAAGCCTCTACTCCACAAAGTCTTTCTAAATACCTATCGTGAAAAACAAAAAACTCATTATCTATCTCATAAACATCAAATTCAATTGCATCTACGCCTAGTTCAATTGCGTGCTCAAATGACTCTAAAGTGTTCTCCACTTTGTAGCCCATTGCACCCCTGTGTCCGAAACAAATCATAATTTAACTCTTGTTTAATATTTAATAAAAATACTGAATAAAAAATACTTAATAAAAAAAACTTACTGCAATCGAGGTAGAAAAATCACTACTTCCTCTTGAAGGACTAGGGTTTTCTCTTATATTTAATTCTAACTCTAAGTTTTGTTTTAATCCATATTTAAATCCTAAATCAGTATAAATTTGATGATCGGGAAATAATTCTATATCTGAAGTTAAATTTGAGCGAGCTGTGGTGCTTAATATAATAGAAAGCAAATCTGAATAAAGATATTCAAGAGAGACAAATCCTCCGTAACTATTTCGTTCAAATTGAATCTGATTAAATTCTGGATCGCTAAAATATGAATAGTATAAACCTGAATAGAGAACTAAACTATTGAATTTTTTAGAAAGTAAAAGATCTGCAATTAAATCTATTCCACCTGGTGAGAATGAATTAGAGCCAGTTGGTAATCTAAACTCAATCGAAGAGCTTATTGCTGGGAAAATGTTATCTCCTTTAGTTAGTAGTTTTTTAATTCCAGTTCTGATATCTCCAGTTTTAACTCCACTAGATTCGATATCGAAATTTGAACTTGATACATTATAGCTATTACTTCTATTTTCCCTTCTTGGTCCTTGTGGTAATCCCCAAAATTTATGCCAATCAAAAATAAGATTATCTAGAAAACCTGCTCCTTGCCAAAACAAAGGCAATTCAAAGCTAAATTCTAGATCAGAGCTAAGTGTTTTTTTGAATTTGAAAGCAAGTTCTCTAGTTTCTGCATCAATGATGTATCTACCACGATTGGTATTTTCCGTATTAGCTAAGTGTGCAGATACTGAAATTTTATTTTCAATCTTTGTACTCTTAGGGTTGTAATTAAGTCTTCCAATATTTAGTGGAAATATGTCCCGTATCTCTATTGGTCCCCTTGCCCAATTCTCTTGAGCAATAGCATTTTGGGTAAGGAATGTTGTAGGTAGTAAAAGTAGGGATAGAATAGTCCCTACTTTTGTTTTGTAATAAGTTTCTAGTGAGAACTTATTTTTTAGGAAATTTCTGATCAAGAATCTTATTCCATTCAGATACTCTATCTTTTTTAGAATCAAGAAGAGCTTTTGAATCTCCAGTTATTGTAATTGTTTTAATCTCATCACCTTGAGTAATAGAGTTAACAATATCTTGTCCAGTAGTCACTTTTCCAAAAACACTGTGTCTGCCATTTAAATGAGGAGTTTCTAAATGAGTGATAAAGAACTGAGAACCATTTGTTCTAGGTCCAGCATTTGCCATTGATAAAATACCTGCACTATCGTGCTTTAGGCTATCATCAAACTCATCTTCGAATTTATAACCTGGTCCACCAGTTCCATTTCCTAGAGGATCTCCTGTTTGAATCATGAAGTTAGCAATAACTCTATGGAATTTAATACCGTTGTAATAGCCTCTATTCGCAAGATTTACGAAATTAGCAACTGTTAGAGGAACTTTGTCATTATATAGCTCAAGCTCAATTTTACCTTTGTTGGTCTCAATTTCAGCCTTTAAGTTGTCATCAGCCATTAAATCTCCTGTTGAAATAGTTAAAAATATAGATAGTACGAAAGTATATGTGAATATTTGTCTCATATGAAAAATACTATTGATTAGTTAATAAATTAGAACGTTTTTATAGCCCAGAATTAATAAATGCAACACATTTTGCTTAATGCACATAATCTCACTGTAGTTTTTGCATAGGTTTTCTTACTAACCCAAAAGGAAAAGAAAACATGATTAATGCATTGATTAAAAACAGTCTAAACTTCACTATCAATTTCACTAAAGATTACATTGATTTAACTCTTTCAGAGCCAGTAGAGGTAATTAAAAAGAGATATAAGCCAAACAACGCAAGAAATAACATAGCTAAAGCTAATAAGTTCTCATTAAATCAATACATTAAAAAACAAAATCAAATGACTTCACCTAAAACTTCTTATGATTTTAAAGATGTAAAAGAGTTAAGGCAGAGAAGAAAAGCAGAAATAAAGCTTTTAGAGCACAATCCAACAATTCATTAATTCCTTTTTTATGCTAAGTAAAAAGAATGGCTAGATTATTTTCTGTACCAGATTTTTATAAGAGTGATTTTATACAAGCTATAAAGGTAGCTAGAGCATCAAAAGATCCTAAGAAGAAAGACAAGTCCCCCACTGTTCTAGACTTTGGACCTGTTAGATTTAAGATATCAAGACATTTTGGATTTTGCTTTGGTGTAGAGAATGCAATTGAAATTGCTTATAAAGTCTTAGAAGAAAATCCAGATAAAAGAATATTTCTATTAAGTGAAGTTATTCATAATCCAAGAGTTAATGAGGATTTAAAGTCTAGAGGTATTGATTTCTTAATGGATACTGATGGAACAAGATTAATTGATTTTAAAACTTTAAAGCCTGAAGATATTGTCATAGTTCCTGCTTTTGGAACTACTATTGAACTTCAAAAGGAATTAGAAGCTTTAGGTATTAACCCTTATAAAAACGATGCAACCTGTCCTTTTGTAGAAAAGGTATGGAAAAGAGCAGATAAGCTTGGAGATGAAGGCTACAGCGTTATAATTCATGGCAAGAGAACCCATGAAGAGACAAGAGCTACCTTTTCTCATAGTAACTCGAAAGCTCCAACCTTAATTGTTCTAAATATGGAGGATGCTAGAAAAGCTATTAGCTATATGAAAAATGAAATCTCTTTAGATGAATTTAATTCATATTTTAAGAATGCCAAATCTAATGGCTTTAATCCTGAAAAAGATTTTCAGAAAATAGGTGTTGTGAATCAAACCACGATGCTTGCAAGCGAAACTAAAGAAATATCAAATGCTTTTAGAGAGGCTATTTTAGGTATACACGGTAAAATTGAAGGACATTTTGCCGATACTAGAGATACCCTTTGCTACGCAACATATGAAAATCAGACTTCGACAAAAGAATTAACAACAAGTGGTGCAGATTTGGCTTTAGTAGTCGGCGGTTATAATAGCTCAAATACAAGTCACTTAGTTGAGCTATGTGAAGATAGTTTTCCTACTTTTTATATAAAAGATGCACAGGAAATAGTTTCAAAAGATGAGATTAGGCATTTCGATATAAATACTAAAAGTTTAAAAATAAGTAAGAACTGGGTTGGTAATCAGAGTCCTGAGTCTAAAGCTAAGATTGATATTGCTATTACTGCAGGAGCTAGTTGCCCTGATAAGCAAGTAGATTTAGTTATCTCGAGAGTGCTAGACTTCTTCTCAGATACTAAAAAAACCTCTGAAGTATTAGATACTTACATCAGTGCACAAAATTAAATAAAACTGCCATAACAGTGGTATGGATGATAATTTCTTTTCATTATTTTTTGGTGCAATCTTTTTTGTTCTAATAGTAGTAGGTGCACTAATGTTCGTACAACTTGAAACAGAGCAAGAAAATATTAGAGAAGTAAATAGGTACATGTTTTCTAAAGGGAAAGAGCCACTTCCTAAGTCTTGGAAAAATCAGGTTGGTAAAGGCATCTAGCCTTATTTACTAAAATAAAAAAATATTATCTAAAGTTTGTCTTTAACATTAAGTTAGAAAATGAAGATGTATTTCCTTTTCTAATTAATGAAGCGCCGATTTGACCAGAAGCATTTAATTTTAAAGCTCCGTATGTAGAGTCTCTATCTGAGAAGAATTCAATTTCTCTTAAATCTAACATGATAGTTTGATTTGGAAGTAATCTATAATTGTTAATAAGTATGTCGTCATGACTAACTTGTATAACTTCATTTGTGTCTGAGTAATTACTAAGTAAAAGATAGTTCTGAGCATTTAAGAATAGATTAAAAGAGTTATAAATTGAATTTTGTGTGTTAGAAATATTTTGAAGAGCTAAATTTGCAGTAACTACACTGCCAGGAACATAGCCATCAAACTCATTTGAAAATTCATAGACATACAACTGTGTATTTAAAGACTCAGTATCTTCTGGTTCAATAACAAAGCTTCCAGTTTCAAGGCCTAGTGCATTTAACTCAGAAGTAAGGCTTAGATGTACTTGCTTATAACCTTCAAGGCTATATTGATTATCGCTAATCAAACTAGAATCTGGAGCAAATAATTTAACTCTAAATTTTGTATTTGCACTATTAGAATTAAAAATTTCTAAATAAGTATATCCATCATTTTTACTTAAAAATGTATTTGCTTTGTTACTTCCACTAGCTGCTTCAGCTAATTGAACGCTTGCAAAAGTAACACTAAGATTATTTTGCTCAGGACCACCAAATCCATATCTACTTATATAAGATAAGTATGGTGAATTTAAATCTTCAGGAATAATTTTATGAGAACCAGTTCTAGCTAAGTCCATGCTTTCATGTCCTGCTTCTACATCGTGTCTAGAGTTTGCAGGAATACTTACTAATCTTTGTTTAACAACTTCTCCAAACTCATTAAATGTTACAACTCTAAATGACTTACTAACATCATCTAAGTTAACTAAAGTTAAGTAGTTAATTACATGGTCGTATACACTTAACTGATTTGGATAATAAGTATTAAAAGTAACATTGGTTATATCTTTAATGCTTTTAAGGAATGGAATTGTAGTAGAGAAATTATGAATTCCGTTTTGTATGCTGTAAAGAGAAAGTCTACCATCTATTAATTCAGTAGAGCTAATTTCTACAGTTCCATAAGAGTCTTTTTCAAAGTTGCTCCATTCATTTAATATTACATCGAATTGAGCACTTGGTGCTAAGTTGTAAGATCTACTTTCAATTATATTCCCTTGAATATCTCTTAGTTTAATATCTACAGTATTAGCTTCGGTTGATCTGTTAACTAGTTCAATAATATTAGTCAAAGATAAAAAGCCATTCCAAGTAGAATACCAGCTGTCACTAGGAATTTGAGGAATGCTTCCTCTATCAACTGCAATTGAACCAAATTCAATCTCTAGCTCATCTGAGTAACCATCGTTATCGATATCTGTAGTTACAACCTCAGATAAACAATCACCACCAGAGCCTGAAATCCTAGATTGTGCTCTATCAATAGAACTTAACGAAAATCCATGAGGCTTGTCTACGTAATTTGTAGCCATGATTGAAAGTTGTTCATCATGTAAATCATCATCATGGGTCATTCCAATTACATGACCTACTTCATGAGCGATTGTGTGTGCAAAAGAATATCTTCTTTGTTCTCCGATACCTGAAGTGCTTACAAAAACTTGTGAAAATTCTTTATTTGTACAAGATACTGAAGGATAAGCTAGGCCATACACTCCATTAAAGTATCCTCTTCCAACTACTATTCCAATGTCATAATCAACATCATATGTGTCATATAAATTCTTAGCCTCATCTAAAATCCCAGTAGCGCTATTTCCGTGCTGAGTATAAGGGTCTTCACTATCTTTGTAGTTTACAATTTTAACAATATTAAGATTTACGTTTAAATCTTTATAGTATGAATTAGCAATATTGATCGCAGTTCTAACTTCTGTTTCAGCTTGCTCCTTGCTTAGTTCGAGTTCTTGGTCTGTATTTGGGTTAATGTAGAATTCACTTGGAATACTTACAACTAGATCTAGTTGTTTAAACGAGCTTTGTGCAAAAGCTTCGCAAGAAAATATTAATAAAATAAGTAGAAGTGCTCTTAACAATTTTATACCCAAAGTTATTGTACTAAAGTGGTGCTTGCATTACACAATAACATATCAATCAATAGTGTGTTTATACTTCAGTAATTTATGTAGTAAATCAATAGTAATGGTATAAATAAAGCAGATTTAGACAGGTTTAACTAATAAAAAGTAGTTAGATCGTATCTAAGACTAGTACCTGTCTAGGTCTTGAGCCATCTGCAGGCCCAACTACACCTTCAGCTTCCATAGTCTCAAGGATTCTAGCAGCCCTATTATAACCAATTCTAAAGGCTCTTTGCACCATACTAGTCGATGCTTGACCCTTATCTATTACTAGTTGAACTGCTTGTTGGTAGTATTCATCGTATTCTAAATCTCTAGTAGAGTTGGATTCACTATTATCAAGTTTGTTAATCGTATCCTCAATATTCTTATCATAACAAGGTTCTCCTTGTGATTTTATATGGTCAACAACATCTGCAACTTCACTATCAGAGACATACGGTGAATGTAGTCTTAGTGTTCTACCTATTGATGGAGATGAAAAAAGTAAATCCCCTCTTCCTAGTAATCTTTCAGCTCCTGATGCATCTAAGATAGTTCTAGAATCAATTTTACTTGTTACTTTAAAAGATATTCTCGCAGGGAAGTTCGCTTTTATTAGGCCAGTAATTACATTAACGCTTGGTCTTTGGGTTGCTAGAATTAAATGAATACCTGCTGCTCGAGCTTTTTGAGCTAGACGAGTTAATAGTTCTTCTATATCTCTACCAACTGTTAACATTAAATCAGCTAATTCATCTACGACTATAACAATTCTTGGCAAGGTTTGATTAATTTCAACATTATCATCAATGCTTACTGCTCTTCTATCTAATCCGTCTTTAGATGCTATAACGTCTTTTTCTTGTAGTTCAACAACTCCATCTTTATCTTGTTTAGTAATTCTTTGATTAAACATCGCTACATCTCTAACATTATACTTCTTCATTAAAGAGTATCTTCGTTCCATTTCTTCAACTGCCCACCAAAGAACTGCCTTTGCATGTTTAGGGTTAGTAACAACCGGAGAGCTTAAATGAGGAATCTCTTCATAAGTACTTAGCTCAAGCATTTTAGGATCAATCATTATTAGTTTTAGAGTCTCTGGGCTGTTTCTATAAAGCAAACTTAGAAGCAAGGAGTTAATACAAACTGACTTACCCGTTCCAGTTGCCCCTGCAATTAAAAGATGGGGCATTCTAGCTAAATCAGCGACAAAAGGTCTACCATAAGTGTCTTTACCTAAGGCGAGTAATAACGAACTCTCAGAGCTTTTATAGTTATCTGAATCTATTACTTCTCTTAATCTTACAATGTCTCTTTGTTTATTTGGCACTTCAATTCCAACGGTGCCCTTTCCAGGTACAGGCGCATAAACTCTAACGCTAGAGACTTTTAAAGCAAGAGCAAGATCGTCTGCAAGGTTAATAACTCTTTGAACTTTTATCCCAGGACCAGGAACAAATTCATATAAAGTAACTACAGGTCCAGGGTGCACTTCTACTACTTTTCCAGTAACCTTAAAATTTTGTAGAGCAACTTCTAAAACCTCACTGTTTTTTATAAGATCTTTGTCTTGCAGGTTGCTAGTAGTGTCAACTTCACTTTTAACTAGAAAATCATATGAAGGTAGTTTGTAATTTTTAAAATTAAAGTTTGAACTGCTCTTTTTAACTTTTAGTTTAATTTTAGACTTTGTATCAAACTCAGTTCTTTTAATTAGAGGCTTGTAAGCTTTTAGTTCTTTTGTTGCTCCATCTGTATCAATTGAACTTTTAATAAGACTACTCTTAGTTTGAACTTTTTTTGATTTTGAAGAACTTCTCTTTGTATGTTCTGTAAGTGAATTATAATCAATAGACCAGTCAGTAGAATCATTATCTAAGTTTTGAGTAGAATTAAGATCGTTTTCGTCCTTATATTTTATTCCCTTATCGAAGCTAATAAAGCCAAGTATGACAGAGCCAGCAAAGCGTGTAAAAGCAGAGACGTAATCAAAACTCTCTTTTAAAATTGTATTTGAAAATTTAAGAAACTTTGATGAAAAACCAAAGAAGATTGATGTGCTAATTCTTGTAGCAAAAAGAAAGCTAATTAATGCAGTAAAGAATGAGAATAGTAAAGCTCCAAACCAGCTTAAATATCCTATTAGCAATGAAGAAAATGTATCACCAATTTGACCACCTGCGTTAGAAATGATTGCAGCAATAGTAGAGCAAGATAAAGAAAAGAATACGATACCAATTAGTGAGGGTAGTATTTTGGTCTTTGTGTTTTTATGACTATCACTACGATAATTCCAAATACTATAAGCTCCAAGAAAAGCTAGAAAAGGAATTAAAAAAGAAGGTAAGCCAAAATAGCCCAATAAAGCAGAAGCCACTCCCTCACCTGTAATACCCATGGCATTATCTTTAACATTCTGGTAGCTGCTTATTAGAGCTACTAATAAAAATATTCCTAAAAAAACAATTGCTAGCGAGTAGGTTTCTTTTAGTAAGTCACCATTAGTTTGGTGAACAGTTTTAGCACGAGACTTATTACGAGAACTCCTAGCAGCAACTTTTGTCTGCTTACTTTTAATTACACGTAAGTTTTGTTTCTTTTTTCTTTTAGTGGCCATACTGCTTTTAACTTTTGTCTGATTTTGGTGCTATATTATTAAGCTTGATTATAAAATCAGCTTGTTAGAGCGTCAATTAAAAACTGCTTAAGAAAGATAAAACCAGGTAACAATAGATAACAATGCGGTATAAATAGAAAAAGGTAGCAAATTATGGTTTTTAGCTAGTTTGTCTAAAAGTTTTAGAGCAAAAATTCCTAATACAAAAGCAGTTAGCATACTTGGTAAAGTCGAGATTAAACCGTATTCAAAGCTATTAAAGTTCCCTTTTAAAACTTCTAATAGTAGAGCCCCTAATGCTGCAGGTATAAATATAAAAAAAGAATATTTCACACTACTGTATGCAGATACGCCACAAGCTAAAGCAATACAAATTGTCATTCCAGAGCGTGAGACTCCAGGGAAGATTGCAAATGCTTGCGCAATACCAATTATAACAGCTTGTAAGTAAGTAGGAACTATGAAGTGTTCTTGTTTAACTAGAGGTTTAAAATATTTATGAGTGATAAATATAACAACACTAGTTAGAGCAAAACCGTATGATAGAAATTTACTAGTTCCAAATGATGTTTCAATAAAGTCTTTAAAAAAGAGAACTGTTAAAACTGCAGGAATTGTTGATATTACTACCTTAATAGATAAGTCTAAAAGAGTAGATTCTTTAAGTGTTTCTATTTTTAAATTATCAAATTTAAGCATTTTCTTTATTTCAGGCCAAAGGAAAAACAAAGAGGAAAATAAAGTTCCAATATGTAAAAGTATATCTAAAGTAAAGGAGTTACTGATTTGATTCTCAAAGACGATATTTTGAAATAAAACTAAATGACCAGAAGAACTCACTGGTAAAAACTCTGTTAAAGCTTGTACAGTGGCTAGAAATAAGGAAAATAATATAAACTGAATCATCTTTAAAATATTTCTCTATTTTTTAATTGTAAAGTATAGCAATTTACTATATTTAAAAAAATAGAGAAATTACATTTTATTGGGATTAAAAATGGCAAAAAGTGCAAGTAACTTAGAGCAAGCTTTAGTTGAATTAATAGATGGCTATATTGAGTTAGAATCATCATCTAATAAAGCTTACGGAGATGATGAAGACTCATTTTCAAACTCTATTATAGAAGGTTTAGAGACATCTCTAGATGCTGCAATTGAGGAGTCTAATATTTCTACTACTGAATTTGCAACATTGTTAGCTAATCTTAGCGAAGCACTTGAACAAATTGACCCAAGTGCTTTTGAAGAGGATGTTTTTGATGAAGATGAAGATAACGGAATGGAATCTTTATCTGATCTAGAGGATTACGATGAAGACGGTGATGAAGATTATCACTAGATAATCTGTTAACTTATTCCTGTGCCTTTCTAGCTTATATAAAAAAAAATCTTTTTTCAGTACTCTTTAATCACTAGTTTGCTTCTTCTCATTTAACCTAATACCAAGCTCCATAAGCTGTTCAACTGAAGCTGAAGTTGGCGCTGAAACCATTAAGTCTTGACCTCTTTGAGTTTTAGGAAAAGCAATTACATCTCTAATTGATTCAACATTATTTAGAATCATCGCAATCCTATCCAGTCCTAGCGCAATACCACCATGTGGTGGTGCTCCAAATGAGAGTGCATCGAGTAAAAATCCAAATTTTTTCTTCGCATCTTCTTTAGAGATACCTAGAAGATTAAATATTTTAGATTGAATTTCTGAATCATGGATTCTAATACTACCACCACCAATCTCTTGGCCGTTTAGTACTATATCGTATGCTCTTGCCCTTACCTTAGAAAGATCTGCTTTAGAGATATCTCCTTTAGAATTATCACTTCCTAGGTTATCCAAATCCTCTTCTAATGGTGAAGTAAAAGGATGATGAACAGAAACATATCTGCCAAGCTCTGGACTATGTTCGAACAATGGAAATTTTTCTACCCATAAAAAGCTAAATTTATCTGAATCAATTAAATCTAATTTTTTTGCTAAATGTGTCCTCAGGTTACCTAAAGCAGGGTTAGTTATACCTTCTTGGTCAGCTATGAATAAAATCAAATCACCATTTTCTACTTTGAGTAAATCTTTTATTGATTTTAATTCGTCTTCATTAAAAAACTTAACAATAGATGATTTAAACTCATCATCTTCATATTTAAGCCAAGCTAGCCCTTTTGCTCCGTAATTTTTAACGTAGTTAGTTAGATCATCAATTTCTTTTCTAGAGAAACTAGAAGCATTCTTTGCATTTATTGCTTTAATCAGACCATTGCTATTAAGAGTATCTTTAAAGACTTTAAAATCACTATTAGCAAAGACTTCATTTAATTCTACTAATTCCATCTCGAATCTCATATCAGGAGCATCGAGACCAAATCTAGACATTGCTTCTTTGTAAGATATTCTAAGTAGAGGTAATTCCACATTGTAATCTAGAGTTTCTTTCCAAATTGTAGCTACTAAATTCTCAGCTAAATTTTGAATGTCATTTTCATCAACAAAAGACATTTCCATATCAATTTGGGTAAACTCAGGTTGTCGATTTGCTCTTAAATCCTCATCTCTAAAGCACTTTACAATTTGATAATATTTATCAAGGCACGCACACATTAAAACTTGTTTAAATAACTGTGGAGACTGAGGAAGAGCATAAAATTCCCCAGGACTAATTCTACTTGGCACTAAGAAATCCCTAGCACCTTCAGGAGTAGGCTTAGTTAAGATTGGTGTTTCTACTTCACAAAAACCTTCAGAATCTAAATAATTCCTCACTGATTTGTAGATTGAATGTCTAAGTCTAAGCCTTTTTTGCATTTCAGGTCTTCTTAGATCCAAATATCTATATTTTAATCTTAGTTCTTCTTTAGCCTCAATATTATCTTGAATTAGAAAAGGAGGAGTTTCAGATTTAGATAGTAGTTCAATTTTACTAACCTCAAGTTCCACTTCACCTGTTTCCATTTCAGGGTTAATAGTTCCTTCAGGTCTGCTTAAAACTTTTCCACTAACAGATATTACATACTCAGAGCGTAGAGCTTCAGCTATTTCGAATGAGCTTTTATTCTCTGGCTTAAATACTATTTGAGCACTTCCGGAATAATCTGATAATTCTATGAAAATCAATCCACCATGATCTCTTCTTCTTCTAACCCAGCCAGAAAGAGTAATTTCTTGATTTAATAATTCTGTATTTATCAAACCACAGCTATTAGTTCTAAATTTTTGCAATTTACATATCTCCTAAGTTTTTTTTTGCTTCTAAATTATCAGGGTTCAAATCTAGAGACATAAAAAAGTATTGTTTAGCATTTTCTTTATCACCTAGTAAACTTTTTATTATGCCATAATTATTTAAAGCCGAACTATCGTTTTTAATGATATCAAGGTGTTTATCAAAAGATTTTAAATGTTCTTGGTTTTTAGTAAAAGCAACTGCCCATAGAAATGACTTAACTATTTCAGGATTCTTACTATTAGCTTTAAATAGCTTTAATAAGGTATCAAAAGAATTACTTTTTTCTAGCTTAATTTCAGTTAACAATTTTGAAATTAAAACATTAGTGTCCTTTTTAATGTTAATAGATTTATTAAATAAATCTATTGCTTTTTGATTATTGTTTTTTTGTAATTCTATTAATCCTTCGCAGTAATAGATATCATGATTTTTGTTGTTTCCTAAACTACTTAGTAACTTTTTTGCTTCTTTGAATTTATTCTGTTTAATAAAAACTCTACATAAAGAAGAAATTATTTCAGGACTATTATTAATATTAGAACTATTGAAAACAGATTCTAAAGTGATTCTTGCTTCTTCTAATCTATTTTGCATTTCTAAAGCCAGCGCTAAGTTATAATAATCTTCCTTGCTCTTAGATAATTTAATAGCTTGTTTGTATAGGCTCTCACTTTTTTTAAAATTATTATTTTTAAATTCAATAGTAGCAAGCATTGAAAAGGCATAAGCTGAATTAGGCTCTTCTATTATAATACTATTTAATATCTCTTTAGCTTCTTCGTTTTCATTTTTTGCGATATGTAAATTTGCAGAAGCTAATTTAGTTAATGGACTCTTGTTAGAATTTTTTAAAGTTTTACGAGCTTTTTCAAAAGCATTTTTGCTTATTAAGTGCTCAACGTACTTATATACTATTTGTTCAGAACCTGGACATAAGGAGTAAGATTTGGCTATATCTTTTTCTATTAAGTGAATCGCCTGCTTGCAATCTTGATTTTGTACTTCAGAGCAAAGAGCGGTAGTGCTTAAGGCAAAGAGTATAATAAAGAGAAAGACAAAGTTAAATACTAACTTATTAAACATTTTATTTTCTCCATAGCTAGTCTAATTTGAGGCTCATCAGCAATAGCAGCTACTCTAATATAACTAGAACTGTTTTTATCAAATCCTGAACCTGGGCAAATAGCTATATTTTGTTTTTGAAGTAATTCATTAGCAAATTCACTAGAATTACCTTTAAAGTCCTTAGGTAACTTTGCCCAAGAAAAGACTGCAGAATTTACAGGAGCTACTTCAAAATTATTCGACTTAAGTGAGTTAGAAATAAGTTCCAAACGAGTTTGATAAATACTCTTATTGTTTTCTATACTTTCAATTGCAGTGTCGTAATGTTCAGATAAGAATTTAGATACTGCAATTTGAACCGCTTGAAATGCTCCGAAATCAATATAACTTTTTATTTTCTTTAATGCTCGAATGGCATTAGAGTTCCCTACCGTAAAGCCTATTCTCCATCCTGCTAGACCTAGTCCTTTCGAAAGAGAATATGTTTCTACGCAGCAATCCTTAGCTCCTTTAACACTTAACAAGCTAATACCTGGCTTATCAAATACTAAATCACCGTAAGCAAAATCATTAATTACTAAAACATTATTTTTCTTAGCAAAAGCAACAAGCTTTTCATAAAAACATTTTGTAGCAATTGTATTAGTTGGGTTATTAGGAAAGTTAATTAATAAAGCCTTAGGTTTTGGCCAAGTTTTATTATAGATATTATTTAATTTTTCAAAGAAATTAGATTTTTCATCTAGATTATAATTACCCTCTTCAAGTGGCACTCCAATAAAACCCGCACCTGAAATAGCAGTTGCTGCAGAAAGTATTGGGTAAGCAGGCGTTGGAACGAGTATTGTATCCCCTACTCCAGCAATAGCTAGTAAGAGGTGCGAAATGCCTTCTTTTGAGCCTAGAGTTATAACAATCTCTTCATCTTCGTAGAGCTCAACTTCAAATCTTTTTTTATACCAATGCTTAGCTGTTTGGCGTAATTTTAATATACCTTGAGATGATGAATATGAGTGGTTACTTTTTCTTAAACAAGACTCAACTAATAAGTCGATAGCAATATTAGAAATTGGCAAATTTGGTCTTATATTACTAAGGTCAATTACCTCATTGCCTTGTTCTCTGTGTATTTTAACAGAGTTTGCAATCTTACCCAGCTCATAAGGTGGCAAGGAGAAAGCTGGAAAGCTAGTGTCTTCCGGCATGATAGCTGCTTCTTACAAGTGGGCCAATAAATACTTTTTCTATTCCGATATTCTTTGCTATTTCAGAGTAATCTTCAAACTCACTAGGCTCAAGGTATTTCTCAACCTCTAAATGTTTTAAAGTTGGTCTCATATATTGACCAGCTGTAAAGATATCAATGCTGTGTTCTTTGCAATCTTTTATTAATTCAAGCACTTCCTCTTTTTTTTCACCTAGACCAAGCATAATTCCAGTTTTTGTTTTGATCTCTGAATTATAGTCTTTAACTATTTTTAGTAGTTTTAATGAATTCTTATAATTCGCTCCTGGTCTGACTTTTCTATACAGTCTTGGAACAGTCTCTAAATTATGATTAATCACATCAACTTCAGTTTTAGCGATACTTAGTATTGAATCTTCGTTCATTCTAAAATCTGGTATTAATACTTCTACTTTTATATTAGGTATTTCTTTTTTTAGTAGATTGATATTTTCAACAAATCCACTTGCTCCACCATCAGCTAAATCATCTCTAGCAACACTCGTAATAACCACATACTTAAGCTCAAGTGTTCTAACGGCATCAAGAACTGAGTGTGCTTCTTTTTTAAAGTTATCCTCTGGCATTAAAGGCTTTCCAGTATTAACTGAACAAAATCTACAACCTCTAGTGCAGATATCTCCTAGAATCATAAATGTGGCAGTACCACTAGAGAAGCATTCCTCAATATTTGGGCATCTGGCCTCCTCACAAACAGTATTTAAAGAAGACTTCCTAAGAATCCTCTTTAAATTTTCTGTTCTAGTTGAGTTCCCAGTACTTTTCTTTAACCACTGAGGTAATCTTTGAGTCATTATTCTATTACCACTATCAGCACCCTATTACTGAGATCTAGGTGCTAGTATATCTTGAATTTTAATTGCCTTATCCATACTCCCATCAACTTTAATCTTCTTAGATAACAAAGCTAACTGTGGATTTAATTTTCCATTAACTATTTCTAGAAAATCTCTAGAATCTATTTCAAGAGTTACTTCAGGATCCTTTGAGCTTTTATTAATTTCTAAATCTTGATCAATTTCTAATAACCATTCACCTTCTTGACCTAAATCAAGCTTGTAAATTCCTTTAAGTGGCCCTAGCTCTTCAGGCTCTATAATATCAAATCGGTATAATACTTCAGTATTAAAAAATTCTTTTGCAGATGCTACTCCACTTTTCTTATAGCGTTTATTGCCTCTAGCTTCCTCTTCTTCATCGAAGTCTTCATCATCATTTTCATCTTCAGAAGAATTTCCTTGTGCTTCAATATCATCAGATTCACTAGTAATATCACTATTTGAATCTTCATTTGCCTCAATATTTTCTGTTTCCTGCTCAGCTAGATTTTCATCTGTATTCTTCGCTTCTTGCTCATTAGATTCTTGTTCTGCTACATCTTCGTTTTGTAATTCTTCGTCACTCATAAATATATATGCTCATTGTTAAGAAAATTAATCTTATCTGGATTAAATACTATAAAAAACATAATATAATCGAGATTTTAAATAATTAAAAGAGACCTCATTTTGATAGAGAATACTAACAGCCCTACTAGCAAAGTAGCAGTAATTACAGGTACTATTGGTTCTGGCAAGAGCACTGTTTGTCAGATCCTTGAGAGTTTAGGTGCAAAAATAGTATATGCAGACCAACTTGCTAAAGAAGCTTTAAATAATACAGCAATTAATCAGATTGTTGAAACTTTTGGTTCTGAAGTTGTAGTAGAGAATAAAATTAATAGAGAGAAACTAGCAGAATTAATTTTTAAAAATCCTGAGAAGAAAAAACAATTAGAAAACTTAATTCACCCAATTGTTAGAGAAAAATCTAATTTACTTTTTAAAAAGTACATTAAGGAAGGACAAAAAGTTATAGTATACGAATGTCCATTATTTTTTGAATCTGGTTTAGACCCTAAAGATTATAAAGAAGTTATACTTGTTAATACTGACGAAAAGGAAGGAATTAATAGAGCAAGCATAAGAGATAATTTATCTAAAGACAAAATAAAACTTAGAAGTAGTGCTCAAATGCTTAATACAGAAAAAGTAGATTTATGTACTTACATATTAGATAACAATAAAGGAAATGAAGAGTTAAAAATAGAAGTAGAAAAGTTATTTAATAAATTGATAATCTAAATCAGATTCTAAACTAATTCCTTTAATCTTGTTATATTTATTATATCAATTCCCAATTTTTTTGCTTTTTCATGCTTAGAGCCAGGGTCTTTGCCTAATACAAGATAACTCGTCTTTTTACTTATGCTGCTTGTAACTTTTCCACCTTGTGAAGTAATGAATTTCTTAAGATCATCTCTAGATTCATTTTCAAAACTTCCAGTAATAACAAAAGTCTTGCTTTCTAATTTATTTCCTAATTTTTCCTCATGGCTAAAGATACATAAACTCTCTAGTTCTTCTAATTGTTCAATATTATTTGAAAAATACTCTTTAATAGATTCAGATACTTTAGGACCAATGTCATTTACTTTTTCTAAGTCTTCAATTTTGGCATTACTTAGCTTCTCAATACTGTCAAAATTTTGAGCGAGTATTTCTGCAGAACGAACACCAATATGTCTAATACCAAGAGCATAAATAAATCTAGAAAAACTAATGTTCTTGCTTTTTTCAATTTCACTAAGAATATTCTCAGATAGTTTATCTCCCATTCTTTCTAGCTTCATTAAGTCATCTTTTTTTAAATTTAATATGTCAGAGAAATCATTAATTAATTTATCAGTATATAGTTTGTTAATTAGTTTTGTACCTAGTCCTTCAATGTTAAAGGCATTCTTGCTAACAAAGTGTTCTAAAGATTGAATAAGTTTTGCTGGGCATTTATTATTAATACAATAAGTGACAGCGTCAATTTTTTCTAAATTTCCATTACATTCTGGACAAGTATTTGGGAAAATATATTTTTTCTCTTTATCAGTTCTTTTATCTAATAAAACTGAAGTCACAGCAGGAATAACATCACCTTGTCGTTTTACTATTACTGAATCTCCAATTCTAATATCTTTCCTTTCAATCTCATCTTTATTATGAAGAGTTGCTCTTGAGACTATTACTCCAGAGATACTAACAGGATTAAGCTCCGCAACTGGTGTTATTGCTCCTGTTCTTCCTACCTGTATAGAAATATCGTTTACTATTGATACGGCCTCACCTGGCTTAAATTTCAACGCGACAGCCCACCTAGGGCTTTTAGATCTCGAACCAAGCTCCTCCTGTATTTCTAAAGAGTCAACTTTAAGTACTAAACCATCTATTTCGTATTCAAGTTCATCTCTTCTTAATTCTTCTAGCTCGTAGCACTTAACAATGTCTGAAGCTTTAGCAGATACTAGCAAAGGTTTACTAACATCAAAGCCTGTGTCTTTTAAGTATTTTCTAATCTCACTTTGTTTATTAAATAGTTTATTTTTAGAAACTAGATTGTATGCATAAAATCTTAATGGCCTAGAAGCTGTGATTTTAGTATCAAGTTGTCTAACACTTCCTGATGCAGCATTTCTTGGATTAGAAAATGTTGCTAACTCTTTACTTTCTTGGTCTTTGTTTAATTTAATAAAATCTTTTTTTCGAATTAAGATCTCACCTCTTATTTCAACCTCTTCTTTAAGCTCTATTTTTTTTGGAATATTTTTAATAACAAAAGCATTCTCAGTAATATTTTCTCCCTTTTTACCATTGCCTCTAGTTGCAGCTAGTACTAATTTCCCATCTTTATATGTTAGTGAAATAGCAGCTCCATCAAACTTATGTTCTAATAAGTAATTCGTTTTCGATTCAAGATTTTTTTCTGTCCTCTCTACCCATTTTATGATTTCACTATTATCTTTTGCATTCTCTAACGAAAGCATAGGAAACATATGAGTGATTTCTTTTAACTCTGAGTTAGTAGTGTCTGCCCCTACCTTATTTAAAACTGAATTATTATTAAAAAAATTGGGGTAATTCTTACTGTAAGTTAAAAGCTCTCTATATAGCTTATCGTATTCAGAATCTAAAAGCTTAGATTTATCTTTAATATAATAATCAATATTAGCTTTTGCTAATTTGTTTTCTAAAAAGTTAATTCTTTTTTCTATATCTTTTATCTCTTCTTTTTTACTAGGCAAGTATATTCTCCTTTTTAAGAGAATCAATCATTCTAGATTCAACAGATTTCCAATTATATTTTTTTTGAACAAAATCTCTTCCGTTCTCTCCTAACATATTTGATGAACTTTCACTTTCTAATAAAAACTCTAATGACTTCTTAAAAGATTCGAAGTCTTGAAAATACAAACCACCACTAGAATCTAAAACATGACGTTTCGTAACATCACAACTCTCTCTAACTATTACAGGTCTTGCTTGTAGCCATGTTTCCATTAGAACAATTGAAAAAGATTCATTTATTGATGGTTGAACAAGAGCCAAGCAATTTGCCATGCAATCATGTTTTTCTTGTTCAGAGACGAATCCTAAATCTTTAACGCCAATTGGTAAACTTTCTAAAAAATTAATCTCACCAGAGCCTATTAAATGTAGTTTTAATTTATTTTTTCTAAATTCCTCAGGTAGCTTAGAGTAGTAATCAATTAGTAAGTCTAGACCCTTGCCTGTTTCTTTCCTCCCTGAGTAGAGGATGTAAGGAACACTATTACTAGTAGTATTTGATTCTGCTTTAACAAAACCCATTCCTACTTCGTATCCTTTGTTAGAAATACTATATATTTTTTTTGCCAATTCTTTTTCTGGTAAAGAATTATAAAATACACTTTTAACTTTTAAAAATAGTTCTCTAAAACAATCGAGATAAGCATATCTCTCATCATGTAGACAAGGTATTAGCACTGTATTCTCAGGTGAAATCATTGCAGACCAAAAAGAAATAGGAAATAAATAAGGTCCAATTAAAATCAAATCGTAATTTTTTTTATTCTGATTTAGAAAACTATATAAACTCTTAGAATTAACACCAGATTTCAACCATTGAAACTGTTCATCTAATGAAAGGGCCACACCTTTACTAATTTCATTTTCATAAAATGCAAATTTCTCAATATTTAATTCTTCTACTGGAAATCTTCTAATTGTTAATCTTCCTTTTTTTTCCATTCCAGCTTCAAGTTCATTTTTCCATGTTCTATGATCTTTAACGCAGGTGGTAATAACATCAATGTTTTTGAATAAATCTTCTCTTGGTAAAAATATATTATCTACGTAGGATTTAATTAGAGTTTCAGCACCTCCACCAATCGACTCAAGGTATCTAGGTACAACAATTGCAATAGAAATTTTATTCATTGAGCTCAATGTATAAAATGAAATAGATCATTAGACAAATTCTTATCAATAGAGGAATTGATTACTTTTTTTGAATTTTCTTTTAGTTCTAATAGTTTTTTCTGATGGGCATTTAGCAAACCCTCGATCTTTGATTCAAGTATTAATTCTAAATGCTTAGCAATGTCTTTTTCTAAGTGATTTTTTGATTCTTTTAGTATCTCATCTTTTAAAACTTTAACTTTATCTGATTCTTTATCTAGAGCTTCAATTGTTTTCTCAATTATTTGACTACTATTTAATCCTCTTTTAACATTAATTTGATTTAAGAAATCTTTTTCTTGAAATATTACTGGTCTTAAATTTTCCAATGCTCTAATTGTTTTTAAATCAATTTTTTCTAAGCAAACACTAATTTCATTACCTGTTTCGTTTAATTCAGGATACTCAGAGTTTAGACTTATTGGATAGTTGATACTTAAGTCATAGCTAGTAAAATTATTAATTCCAATAACATTCCCCTTAGTAAGATTTGTATAGTAGATTGGGAATATCTTTTTGTAGATATCTAAAGACCAACCTAGCATATGGTAGTTACCAACATTTATGTCTAAATTTTTAAAATATTTTTCTAGTAATTCTTTATATACAATTCCATTAGTGTGGTGAGACAGTGAGTTAAATAATAAATTATTAAGAGTATTTGAGAAAAGTATTTTAATACCAGGATAATAACTAGAGAGCTCAAATGAAAAATTAGAATCCAACTCGTCTTCTATTAAAAAAATACAAAAATCAAACATTTTTGCATTAAAATATTGATATGTCTTTTGGTTAAATATTGAAATATTTAGATTTAAATGTTTAGCAAGCTTGTTTGTAAAGTTATTTGATAAAGATTCAGTATTTGAGTTTGAAAACCAAGCTACCTTTAAAGTAGAGTTTTTTAAGCTTTCCAAAATTTTTAACCCAAATCTAAACTTAAGTCTTCATCAAACTCTAATTCTTCAGTATTAGAATTTGATTCCTTATTGCTGTAATCTGTTTGTTGTTGTTTGAAAGTTTTTTTAAATCGTGTACTTATTTTTTTATATCCAAAATATAGTAATCCAAATAAAACTAATACCCAACCAAAACTAAAAGAGCTTTTTCTCTTATTCTCTGTGCCTGTGTCTAAACTTCTATTTACAAAAGACTCTTTTTCCTCAACTTTAAGCATAGCTCTTTGCTGTCCTGTCTGTTCTTCGCTTTTAAACTCAGACTCAGCCATAACTTCTTTATCGTTTCTTTGTGTACCTAATTTGTTACTAGCTTTGTTATTAAGAGTTTTATAATACTTACTCTTAGGATTAATTTTACTTAAATAAAAATCATATTTTTCTTTATTTTCAATATTATCTAATAAGTAAGTTACTGTTGTGTATTCTAAATATTTATTGAGTCCGGTATCAGTAGATATTCTTTGATATGACTCAAGAAATTTTTCTTCTGCCAATACCCTAATTGATGCTGGTGCTTTTACTAACTGTAGAAAGAGCATTTTAACATCACCTCTAATCTCATCTGTTATTTCTGTTTGAGCCAAAAGTGAAAATGCACCTGAAAGATCATTTTTATTATTTTCTCTAAAATCCAAAAAAAGTTTTGTGTTGTTAGCAGTTTTTTGCTCTCTATAGTAATGAACGAAAACTTCATCATCTAATATATTAGAATATTCATAATCTGCTGAAGTCATTGCAAGTGGAGTTATAATATTCTCAATAGATTTTATTTTTTTGCTTTCACTTAAGAGTTTTTTAGAAGTATTTATGTAATTTCCAAGTTCTAAATCTACAGTTCTAAGTCTCTTAATGTAGTTTTGATCTATATTATTAATATTGTTTAATAAATATCTCTTAACAGTTTTTCTATTTGAAATATTTATATAATCACTACTAGAGCTAGCATTTGTAATTTTTCTTAAAGAATTCAGATCACCTTCTCTTACGCTTTTTTCAATTAGCATCGGATTAATAGAAGTATATGATTTAGTCTGTATATCTTGTGTATTTATTTGTGCTGCTTTTTTAATATCTGAATTTAAGACTAAACTAGCAGTTGAATCAGTACCTACGTATATTATTAATGCGAATAGAGTAGCAGTAAATAGTGTTGTTATACTTATCCAGGTTAAAAAGCTTTTCATCTTTTTGATCTAATTGATTTTTGATTAAATATATCGAAAAACTAGTTTTTAGTCAATTAAAGTAAGTAATTCCGAGCAGGTTAGTTAACAAGTAGGTTTCTATGAACGACACCACTTTGGTCTGTAGTAAGGATGTTTTGTGGCACTCCAGGAATTGGGAATGGAAACATTAAGTTAGATATCAAACCGGATGAAGAACAACTAGCTAAACTATCACATTGAATGGTATCACCTAAGGGGTCAAATACATCGAATTCACTTTCTACAGGGTGAAATAAGCCTAAATAGTGGCCAGATTCGTGCGCAATTGTCTCAGCTAATATGCTTAGTTCTAAATTAGATAAAAGCCCATCAGGCCCTTGATGCTCAGAAAGACTGACTCCAACTGCAGAAAAATCTGTAAGAATTGCTGGACCAGGAATAGAGCTTGCGACACCAAACACTGATTCTAAAGTATTAGCACCAGTTGTATTTGAATCTGAAGAAATAAAATCTGCGACATATACATTTAGTGCTATAGGATCTGAAGTAGATACAAAGCCCTGATTAGCAAAAAAATTAGAACCAGATATCGGATTAGGTAATACTCCAGTTGTGCTAGGTACATTAAAAACTGAAAGATCTATTAAAAGACTGATTTGACTAAAGATAGCCCTTGTTTGGTCCATAGCTTGTTGTATTTCTAAAGAACTATTTTGTGCAGCATCGCCAACTAGAAATAAATTAACTGCCACAGTTCCTGAACTAAAACTAGTGTCGTTTTTTGCAATTACTGTTGCAGTAACATTGCCACTTGTATTATCTCCAATAAAGGCTAGTTGATTATAAGTACCTGAAAAAACTCCTGGGTCTTCATCGTTAGTTTGATAGTTAAGAGTGTTAACTTCAGGACCAAAAATTAAAGCAAAAGTAGTTAGTTCTTCATCAGCATTTGGAACAATTTCATTATTATTAGGATCAAATAAGGCAACAGTAGCAATTCCATTACCAGGGTCTTGAAGTATAACTTGAAAAGCATTAAGCGTTGATAGATTTAAATTTAAGGATAAAAAATTAGTATTAGAAAAAGGTATGTTTACCTGTTCTATACCAAAGCCATTCGAGGCATCAACGTTAATACTACTAGTAATAACATCAAAGCCATCTATTGAATCGACGACTGTATCAGTCGTGTTATCTCCAGCTATAATTCCATCGCTATTATCATCAGTAGTGTTAGTTCCTGAGACACCACTAGATACTCCAGTAGAGCCGTTACCACCACTGGTGCAGGATATAATACTTAGAGATACTAAAAATATGAGGGCTAAATTTTTCATGGTTAAGGGTAGCTTATTGATAAACTACCCTTTAAGCTTTATATAAATTATTATAATACTGCTTCTTTCAAAGCTTTATTAGGGCTAAATTTAACTCTTTTTCTAGCAGAAATTCTAATAACTTCTCTAGTTAAAGGATTAATTCCCATTCTAGCCTTACTCTTTCTTACGTACATCTTACCTAAGTTTGGTAAAGGTACTCGATATCCGCTCTTTAAAGACTCATGAATAATTCCAACAAAAGATGCATAGAATTCTTTAGCATTCTTCTTTGATGTGAAACCAACATAAGAAACTAAATTGTCATACAGCTCAGATTGCGAATACTTATTAGTAGCTGAGTTCTTAGGCTTACTAAGCACTTTTTTACTCGGCGCTAAATAAGTAGGCTTTTTAACAACTACTTTAGCTACTTTTTTAACTGCTTTTTTCTTAGCCTTCTTCTTAGCAGGCTTTTTCTTTGCTACTTTTTTCTTAGTAACTTTCTTTTTAGCCTTCTTTTTAGTTACCTTCTTCTTAGTTGTTTTCTTTTTTGTAGCTTTCTTTTTAACTACCTTTTTCTTAGTAGCTTTTTTCTTAGCTACTTTCTTCTTAGTAACTTTCTTTTTAGCAGTCTTTTTCTTAGCTGCAGCTTTTTTCTTTACTGGCTTTTTTTTCGTAGTTTTCTTCTTTGTAGCTTTTTTCTTTGTTACTTTCTTTTTAACTACTTTTTTCTTAGTAGCTTTTTTCTTAGCTGGTTTCTTTTTTGTTGTTTTCTTTTTAGTTGCCAATTTAATTTCCTCCAAAATACATGTTAAAAATAAACTTAAATAAAACTACTTCCCTAATTTATTTAGATTGTAAAACGTAAAACATTGATTAGCTTATAAAGTGTTTAAACACGTTAAAAACTAATTACTAATACTACCGCTACTTGTTATAGAATTATTGGTCAAGAAAAATCAATAAAAAAAAGTGAATTTATTAAACTATCTTTTTGCTCTTTTTGCTCTTCGTTTTTTCTATTAGCTCTGAATCAATTTCTTTATTAGATAAAAGTCTTAGATATTGTTCATAATCATTGGTTACTTTAAGCCAAGAATATTGCTTCTGAGCTCTTAAATAAGCTGATTTTCTAAGTTTTAAGATTCCTTCTTTATTTATAATTATATCAGCAATCTTATTTTTTAAATCACTGATATCATTAAAACTATAAGCTATTCCAGTGCCAGATAAAACTTCAATATTCTCAGGGGTAGAGTTAAATAATATACAATTAGCAAAACCCATTGCCTCAACTAATGCAGGATGAGTACCCCCTACTTCAGTTGCTTGAATATAGATTCTTGCATAGCTTTGAAGTAGTTCGTATCCTTTACCGTATATCGCACCTGAAAAAATAATATTATTAGATTCGTATCTTTTTAAGCCTTTAATATAATCTTTAGAATACGGCGCATCACCAACAATTAGCAGTTTATATTCAGATAATTCTTTATTTTCTTTTATAAGCTTATCATAGGCCTCTATAACCACATGAGCATTGTTCTCAGGTTCTAATCTGCTAACGAAAAGGATATACTTTCCTGGTATAATATCTAAGTCCTTAAAAATCTTTTGATTAGATCTACTTACAGTATTTTCTAAATCAAGAGTTTCTAGTTTTGAATTTAAAATATCTTTAGGTATCTCTCTACAACCATAAGGAATTACAATAGAACTTTGTTTATATTTTTCCTGGTAATACTCCCTAATTACTTCTGCATCAGAGATAAAAGAATTTGCAAATTTAACTGAGCAATACTCTCCTAGTAAATACCAGAGTTTACCAAACTTATTCCATTTAGCTCTTTTCCTCTCTATTCCGTCAACATTAACTACAACAGGAGTTGAACTAAAGAGTTTGAAAAGTAGAAGTAGCGGACTGTTAGCACCATTACATAGTAAAATAACATCAACAGGGTTTTTTATTAAATCATAAAGAGATAAAAAACTATGAACTATGGTCTCAAAATACTTATGCTTAGGAGCTGGTAGTAATTTAAGTTCTACACCTTTATAAAACTTTTCATCAAAGTCTATTAAATGTTTTCTACCGTAAACTCTAACGGAATTACCTTTTTCGACAAGCCTAGTTGCTAATTCTTCTGCAAAGGTTTCAAAGCCACCATAACAAGCTGGTATGCCTCTTGTTCCACAAATTGCTATTTTTAATCTTTCGCTCATCTAGTATAAAGTATTATTGTATATTAACTATAATCTAATTTATAAATTTGTCAGCTAACAATACATTAATTTCAATAGTAATCCCTATATACAACCATGGAGATTACCTAAAACAGTCTATTGACTCTGTATTGAACAATTGTTCATACAGTTATGAGTTAATATTGGTTAATGATGGCTCGACTGACAATACCTCAAAGATACTAGACACTTACAAAGAACATCACTCTATCAAAATTATTGAACAGGATAATCAAGGGATTTCAAATGCTTTAAATAATGGATTTAATAACACTAAAGGTAAATTTATAACCTGGAGCTCTGCAGATAATCTATATAAAAATAACGCCTTAGATAAGCTAAGTGAATTCCTTACAAATAATCCTGATATTGACTTAGTTTACTCAGATGTAGAGTTAATTGACGAGAATTCAAAGAGTTTTAAAAATAGTAACTACAGGGTTCAAAATCAAGATAAAAATAACACTTCAATTCTTAGATTACCTAGAGAAGTTGATACACTTAGTCTTTATTCTGATAATTTTATTAATGCATGCTTTTTATATAGGCGTTGGATTTTTGACCTTTTAGGAGGATATAAAAAAGAGTTTATAGGATTTGAGGATTATGAATATTGGTTAAGAGTACTAGCGGCAGGTAAAATTTCACATCTTAATACTAAAGATGTTTTATATAGTTATAGATTACATCAAGACACCTTAACTAATAATTTAAATCACCATGAACTACAAAATAAACAAAAACATGTCGTTAAAGAGTATCAAGACATTATTTTAAATGACACTAATTTAGAATGCTCTAATAACAGTAGAAATATTCAAGAAGCTGATAATTTAGAGCTTACAAATTACCAGAACAAAGACTTAGAAGTTTTTTTAAAATCACTTCCTGCTACATACAATCCAAGTTTAGCAAAACAAATGGAAATAGAGATACATAAACAAATATATAAAACAGAACCAAGTATTGATTTTCCCAAAATTTTATCTAGAACAAATAATTCTGATTATAAATCAGTAGAACATAAGAATAATTCAAAGTTTAGTATCCTCTTAACCAATTTCATATCAGAATTAGAAATTGAATTATTAGCAAATATTATTAAAAAGAATGCTAAATCTACGTTTGTTGCTGTTTGTCTTGATGAAAATCAAAATAAACTTGCTAATGATCTAAACATAAAACTTGGAAGTAAGAATAGTAACTATAGAATAATTAATATTTCTGGATACAAGGGAGTAGAAACCTACCTAGAACAAGAAAAATATCTGCCTTTAGTATTTGCTTTATCAAATTCAGATGGTCTGATTGTACCATGTATAAATGATTTATTCTTTTTTTATAATATTTTATCGCTATGTTCTGTAACAAAGCTTAGTCCTATTCTTTTAAGTAACAATAAGTGTGATTTTAAAACTATTAATTATACAGACTTTAGTCCTAGTAAGTTCTTAGATATTAAGATTGAAAATTGGCATGAAAAAGTTAGCTCTAGTTCTTTAGAATCAAGAATATTTAAGATTAAGAATTTTTTAGAGACTAAGTTTTCTAAACAAAAGTAATTTTTTATTATATTACTTTTTACTATTTAATTTTATAAAAGCCATTATTCCTAGAACGCCTAGAACAATTACAGTTCTTGTGCCTTGATCGGCTTTCATCACCGCTACTAGGATAATACCTAAGCCTACTAATAGTCCCCAATGAAAGAATGAAAGCATAATTTTATATCTTATATTAAATTTCCTTTAATATAATAAAAATCAAGGTTATTGGAAAGCTAAATTAGTAGTAAAATTTATGACTAAATTGCCTGCCCCATTTTTAAACGGCTAGTCTTCTCTAGCAGTTTTAAATCTAGAATATTTTTTTCAGTACATATTACTACCGTAGAGCCGAAATTAAATCGTGCAATTTCTTCAGCTTTATTTACACCAATGTCAACTTTAGTTGGCTTTATAGGATAGGGATTACGAAACAAGTTATTACCAAGTTTTAGTTTTAAGTAATTTAGATAAATTGAGCCTACATTTAGTGCGCCTACTTTGATCAATGCTAACTTTCCAAGATCTGGATTATCAATAAGGGTTACAATTCTTTCATTAGTTGAGAGTATGTAATTATTAGATTTTTTAGGATTCACAGTCTTTAATCTGCCTGGCTTACCTATCCATGAAATTATTTTACCATCTATTGGGCTATGAATTCTATGATAATCTTTAGGTGATAGATAGATAGTTAAAAAATAGCCATCCTTAAAAATCCTTGATAAATCCTTGCTACATAAAAAAGCATCTAAATAATAACTAAAATTCTTAACTTTAATTTCATTATTAATTTTTCCGAAATCAACTATGGTGCCATCAACTGGACTAACAACTCTTGAATTATCTATTTTCCTGTTTTTGACTTCTCTTGTAAAAAAATCCTGAAAATTAGTAAACTCATCTATTGCTTTAGTAAAATCGCTAACATCTACATTATAAAATGAAATATAGAGATTAAATATTTTAGACCTTAAAGGTTTTGGAATTCTTATAGCAGTAATAAGACCAGTAAGATAACTAATTATTTTTAAAAACATGAGACTCTAAGTTTTTTACCCATTATCCTGTGTGTTTCTCACTCGATCGACATGCCTTTGAAAAATAGATCTAGCTGGTGGGGCAATTTTATTCTCAACTAAGAATGCAATCTCAAATTCATTAAATATAACTTCTTGGGTTGAGATTTCACATAGATAAATAGATTCTTGTTCAAGTAACTCATTAGCAGTTTGCGGTACTTCACTAAAAGATAAATTAGCTAACTCTGATGATGACTCTGCATCGGATACCTCTGAGCCGTTTAAGATATCTATCGCTCTAATATTTTCCTGTTCATCATCCCAACGAAAGCCCATAAGTTTTGCAGGAGCTCTACCAAGTGGCATAAAAACTTGAGCAGCAGACATATTGTAAGGTAAACCACAAAATCCAGGTGTTAAAAAACTTCCCCAAGATTTTCTAATTTTTAAATTTTCAATAATTTCACTTCTCATTTTTTTATATTCATTTTCAGAGTATTGTTTATTTAGAATACAATAGCTTTTATTACTTAGCCCTACACAGGCAAATAAATCGTGAGAATCATAACAATGAGAGCAATATTCAAGATTCTCAACATTGCTCCAACAATCAATACTATTAAATATATTAGTGGCATTATCACCAATCATTGCAAATTGGGCTAAATTGCTACTATTATTACCGTAGCCAATACCCTCAAAACAGTTATTTGAGTCAAAAATATTTTGCGAATTAACTATATTTTTAGAGTTATAACAGTTTTTGCTATTTTGAACCTTTGTACATTCGTGTAAAAAATTATTGTTCCTTTCTACTTTTTTATTTTCGTTATTTTTTAATTCATTCTTAAATTTTTTATATTTAATCTTTGCTTGCTCTAGAAAATCTCTTTTATTGAGTTGTAAATCTTCTAAAAATTGGAAGTATTCTTTTTTAGAAGTCTTTTTATTGTAGATACAATACTCTGAATTTTTCATATCTGTACAAAAGATACAATTTTTACAATTTATACAATTCGATAAAAAATAACTGTTTTCACATCTCTTAGAAAAAGTAGAGAAAAATAAGTTTTTAGAATCAATGCAAGAAGAGCACTCGTAACAGTTCTCAGAGTTAATTAAATTTAAGTTATCGATGCAGTTTCTTGAATTAATTATAAAATATGAATTATGGCAGTTTATTAAATCTTTTCCTATCGTGATATTTGTACAATTTAAAATATCACTAACATAATGAACATTTGTAGAATTTTCGAAATTCTTTGCTATAACATTCGGACGAGGTACTTTATTCCAAAGCTCAATAAATTGTTCATTAAATGCTCTATCTAAGTTGTATTTCCTACTGTATTTAGTAGCATCGAATTCTTTCTCTAACCATTTTTCTTGCTTGTAAATAGTAAATTGCGATTTTTGGTGATAAACAGAAGAGATATATCCCCCTGTTTTGTCACACTTAATTTGATAGAACCTACCAGAACTAATAAACGCTAATTTTCTTCTTAACCTTTCTCTATAAACTGTATTTGGTAAAGGTAATGAAAATTTTCGATAGTTATCTATTTCTTCAGAAGATAATTCAAAGCTTTCTCCTGTTAGCTTACATTTTCTAGCTATTGATTTCTTTTCAAATAAATTTTTAATTTTTTCTATCATAATATTTTATTTAAATAGTTTTTTGCTTGTTCAAGTCTCTTAGGTGTCCCTGCATCACACCAATAAGAACTCATTAAGTAAGCTGAGAGTATTTCATTAGAGTTTAAACAATTAAGAAAGATGTCTTTTGTAAGACTAAATTTTTTATCTTTAAATATAGTCACAAAATCTTTCTTGAATAGATCCTGACTTAAAAGACTAATACCAGTAAAAAAAACCGCTGTATAATCTTGCTTAGAGCCATAATCTAAAAATTTATTTATCTCATTTTTTTTATTTACTCCTAATTGACCATTTATTTCTAAACTAGGATCTGATTTAACAACTAATGAGGCAAGTTTATTTTGATTTAAGTGAAAATCTGTAAAGTCAGAAAAGCTAAACTTATTATCAATTACAATATCAGAATTAATGATTAAAAGATTTTCAGAAGTGATTTTATTAGCTATTTTAGCTAATGCTCCGCCTGTATCCAGTATGTCATCTTCATGCGAATACTCAATTTCTAAACCCCATTTTTCACCACCAGATACAAACTCAACAATTTTATCTGCTTTATAATGAGTATTGATAAAAACTTTTTTATATCCTGCTCTAGATAAATGCTCTAGATTCATTTCAATTAAAGATTTATCATTCACCTTAACTAGAGGTTTAGGAATCTCTTTAGTCAGCTCACCTAATCTGGTTCCAAAACCTGCACTTAATAATAAAACTTCTTCCTTCATAGTAACCGACTTAATATCATAAATCTTCTAGAAAAATTTTTTTATTTGTTACGTTATCTAAATAACTTGGAAAATGTTTTTCGAATTCAGTTAAAAGCTTGGCATACTGAAAAGAAGATTCATCAGAGCTCTTAGTTGATAAATATCTTAGCGTTACAAATATCCTCCTCACTGTTCCAGGTATCCATTTAGAGTAATGATTTATTTTTTTAATTTTATCTAATTTTGAGAACCTGCCAACAACTTTTAAGTCTCTTTGAAGTAAAACTTTAGAATAATCTGAAATAAAATTTCCAGGCTTATTAAGCTTATGATAAAAGTATTTAACTAGCTCAAAATAATTATCATCTCCTAACAGTTCATCTGTATCTCTATCGTTTATTAGTGCAACTAAGTCGTAGTATTTAGTTGCGAGCAAAGCATCTTGATAGTCTATTACTCTAAGCTTATCATTCTGGTCTATAATGATATTCCATGAGTGAAAATCTCTATGACATAAAACTTTTTTAAAACTAGATAAATCTTTGCAAAGTAAATCAAATGATTCTTTAAATATAGCTACATCACTGAGCTCTTCTAATGTGTAATCTAAAATCTCATCTAATTCCTTTCTATAAATATCAAAGCCAAAACTTCTTTTAAAAGCAAAAAAGCTTGAATCAGCCTTAATGTTTTGTATTTTACTAATTTCATCAATAGCTAGTTTATACTTTGAAATATCTTTATTAAGAATGTAGTGATCAGCTAGTAAGGAATCTCCTAAGTCTTCAATAAAAAATATATTTTCATCTGTGAAGAAAATTTCTGGGACTTTGACATCATTTTTTGAAAAAAAATCTCCTAACCCTCTAACAGCATCGTTTATTTTTACGATAGAGCCACCTAGTTCTGAGGTTTTAAGGTCAGTGAAAAACATTGCTAGAACACTACTAAAGCTATCTTTATATTTAGATTCAAGATGAATTCTAAAATACCTTCTAGATGAAGCATCCGGTGTTAAAGATTCTATATTAGAAATCTTAGTGTTTGAAAAAAACTTTTTAAAAGAATTCTCAACTGAGCTATGTAGTATATCTTCCATAAGTGCTTAATCTTTAGTTGATCTTATAACTTAGATGTTTATACTGCATTATGCTCTATATTGTGGCAACTCCTATTGGTAATCTAGAAGATCTTTCTAAAAGAGCTATTAATATACTAAATGAAGTAGATCTAATCCTAACAGAAGATACTCGTCATTTTTCAAAGCTTGCTAATAGATATGAAATTAAAACTCAACTAAAAAGCAATCACGAACATAACGAAATTAGACAACTTGATAGTATTATCAAGATGTTGAAATTAGATAAAAATATAGCTTTAGTAAGCGATGCTGGAACACCGTGTATTTCTGACCCAGGATATAGACTTGTGAAGGCCTGCCATGAAAATGATATTACAGTAAGCACTGCACCAGGTGCATGCGCAGCAATAGCTGCACTTAGCATTAGTGGTCTACCTAGTGATAAATTTATTTTCAATGGTTTTCTACCAGTTAAACCTGGGAAAAAAGAAAAAGAATTAGTTAACAGTTTAAATCTTGGAATTACCAGTATTTTCTACGAGTCTCCACATAGAATAGTAAAAAGCATTAAACTCATAGATAAACTAACAAATAATAGAACAATTTTTGTTGTTAGAGAAATTAGTAAAAAATTTGAAACCTATTACAGAGGCTTACCAAAAGATGTTTTAGAAAAAATTGGAGAAAAGACTAAGGGGGAATTCGTAATTGTTATTTCTAAGGAATTATAATCCTAAGAAAGGCTAGCTATAAAAGCTAATTGATTTTTCAGCTCTACTTTTAATACCATCACAGGGCTCAAATCTATCACCTTTATGTTTTTTGAATTTTGCCAATAAATTACTAGCACCTAAAGTTTCACTATATTTAATAGCTCCGCCTCTAAAAGGTGCAAAGCCTGTGCCCATAACAGTAGCTAAATCAACCTGTCCAGCAGCTTCAAGCCCGGGTTTGCCCGCTACAGACTCATCTAAACACATTACTGCTTCATTAATCATTGGCAACATTAAACGTTCTGATAGCTCAGATAAGTCTGCTACTTTCCTCTCAGAACCTAAACCAAGAAGATTATAAATTGAATTATCAACTTCTGACTTTTTTCCTTCATACTTATAAAAGCCTAAGCTTGATTTCTTACCGAGTCTTTTATCTTCTATCATTTTAGCTAGATAGTAAGGTGCTTTCATTCTCTTACCATAAGCTTTAAACATCTCTGATTGAACTTTTTTAGCTACATCTAAACCAACTTCATCTAATAATCTAACTGGCCCCATTGGCATTCCAAAGTTTGTTGCTGCTCTATCAATATCTTCAACAGAATAGCCTTCAGAGAGTAATTGTGAAGCTTCTGCCATATAAGGAGATAATACTCTGTTCACTAGAAAACCTGGAACATTCTCCACAACTACTGGAAATTTATTTATTTTAGCTACTATTGCTGCCAATTTAACTACAGCTGAATCAGAGCTTATACTTCCTCTAACTATTTCTACTAATGGCATTTTTTCAGCAGGATTAAAAAAGTGCATGCCTATTACACGAGAAGGATTTTCAACATCTTTTGCAATTTCATCAATAGATAAAGATGAAGTATTACTAGCTAGAATAGATTCCTTAGCTACAGTATCAGATAATTCTTTAAACACTTTTTGTTTAATTTCTAAATTTTCAATGATTGCTTCAACTATCAAATCACATTGATTAAATTCAGAAATATTCTCTACTATATTTAGTCTACTAAGTATTTCTTTCTTTTTGCTCTCAGTGATATATCTTCTTTTATCTAGATATGAATTAATATGCTCATTAGCGTTTGCTCTTGCTTTTTCTGATACATCGCATAGCACTACATCAAAGCCTTTTTCTAGAAAAACAGAAGCAATACCAGCCCCCATTACACCACCACCCAAAACCCCTACAAGTATCTCGTCTATTTCCTTCCCAACAGATTTACCTAGCTTTTTAGATTTCTCACTTTGTAAAAATAAATGAACTAAAGATTTAGACTCTGAGCCTATTATTAATTTAGATATTTCTTCAGCTTCTAACTCTAAGCCTTGTTCAATGTTTAAACTTAATGCCTTGATGCAAACATCCAGAGCAGCTAAAGGAGCAGGATACTTTCCCTTAGTTTCTTTTAGTATATTTTTTTTAGCTTGTGCTTTAACAAAATTTCTACCTAATTGAGTAAAGGTAAGAATTTTATCTTTAAGTGCAATTTTTTTTCTGCTATAGTTACTAACTATCAATTTTGAGGCTTCAACTAGTGCTTCTTTATAGTTATTAGAAGTAATATTCTCACTTATAATTCTATCAACTAGCCCTACTCTTTTAGCTTTTTTAACACTAATAACTTTACCTTGAAGAATGATTTGTAAGGCAGCAGGTAAGCCAATAAGTCTTGGGAGTCTGACACAGCCACCGAATCCAGGTAATATTCCAAGTTTTACCTCTGGTAATCCAATTTTTGTTTCTTTTAAGCCTGTAGCAATCCTGTAATCACAAGCTAGTGCCAGTTCACAGCCTCCTCCAACACAAGCTCCACTAATCGCAGCTACAGTATTTTGTTTAAGCTTAGAAATTCTATTAATAAGCTCTTGACCTCTTTTTGCTAACTCTTTGGCTTTAGTTTTTTCAGTAACACCTTTAATTGCTTGAATATCTGCACCAGCACAAAAGTTTTTTATACTTGGCCCAAGAAATATTAATGTTTTAATATCAGAATTAGACTCGACTGCTTCTATTGCTGTCTCTAACTTATCAAAGCTTTCTTTGTTAAGTATTGCCGTTTTATTATCAGCAGCATGTAAAGTAATACTAGCGGTAGAACTATCTAAGTTTTCAAGCATAATATTATCTAGCTTAAAGTCTTTAGTTCATCTACAAGGTCTGTTTTTTCCCAACTAAAACTACCATCAGCTCCAGGCTCTCTTCCAAAATGCCCATAGGCTGCAGTTGACTTATATATTGGCTTTAATAGATCTAAACCCTTAATTATTCCTTTTGGAGATAAGTCAAAAATATCTTTTAGCTTATTAACGATTTTAGCTTCATCAACAGTACCAGTACCAAAAGTATCGATTAATACTGAAACAGGTTTTGAAACTCCAATTGCATAAGCAACCTGTAATTCACATTTCTTAGCTAATCCGGCTGCTACAATATTTTTTGCTAAATATCTTGTTGCATAAGCAGCAGATCTATCAACTTTACTAGGGTCTTTTCCAGAGAAAGCTCCTCCACCATGTCTTCCATACCCACCGTAGGTATCAACAATGATTTTTCTACCAGTTAAACCAGCATCTGCGTGAGGCCCACCAATAATAAATCTACCTGTAGGGTTGATGAAATATTTTGTATCAGAAGTTAATAAATTATCAGGGATTACATCTTTAATAACTTTATTAATAACAAAATCTTTTAGCTCTTCATTTGTTACTTCTTCAGTATGTTGAGTTGAAAGAACTACAGCATCAATAAATTTTGGTGCTCCGTTCTCGTATTTAACAGTAACTTGAGATTTAGAATCTGGTCTTAAATAATTAACTTCCTTAGAGTGTCTAGATTTTGCCAATCTAGAAACAATTTTATGACTAAGTGCAATAGCAACAGGCATATATTCTGGTGTTTCATCACAAGCATAACCAAACATTAAGCCTTGATCCCCTGCTCCTTGCTCACCATCAGAGTCTTCATCAACGCCCTGAGCAATGTCTGCAGATTGCTGACTAAGGTTTGTAAGCACAGCAACACTTTCATAGTCACAGCCACATTCTTTAGAATTATAACCAATGTCTTTTAATGCTTGTCTTGCTACTCCATCAAAATCTACATTTGCTTTAGAAGTTATCTCTCCAGCTAACATAACCATTCCTGTTTTAATCAATGTCTCACAAGCAATTCTACTTCTAGAATCTTGCTCTAGTAGAGCATCTACTACATAGTCACTGATCTGATCTGCTACTTTATCTGGGTGACCTTCTGATACTGATTCAGAAGTAAAAAAGAAATCGTTAATTGCCATAAAATTAGTCTTTAAATAAGGGTTATTAATTGTGGGTAGGTATACTAGTGCTTAAATAAATGGTCAATATAGTACAAGAAGTATACTGAGCATATTAATATTAAGAGTATCTTAGAAGTTTACTTTTTAATATCTCGATGATCTACAAGAATATCAGCATTTTTAAATTCTAAAATATTACCTAATTTCTCACTTATTGCGACAGATCTATGCTTTCCACCAGTACAACCAATAGCTAGCGTTAAATACCTTTTTCCCTCTTTTTTATACTTAGGAATAAGAAAATTGATAATGTCTTTAAATTTATCAATAAATTCTTTCGCATCTTCAGATTCAAGAACATAATCACTAACCTTTTTATTCGTACCAGTTAATTTAGATAGTTCTTCAATGAAATAAGGATTTGGCAAAAATCTTACATCCATTACCAAATCAGCATCTTGCATTATACCGTATTTAAAACCAAAAGACTTAATATATATTCTTAAATTATTATTCTTATCTAAGTAGTCTTCGATAAATTTTCTTAAATCATGAGGAGTAAAGCTACTAGTATCAATTACTGAATCAGCTATTCCTTTTAAATCGTAGTAGATCTTTCTCTCTTTATAGATAGCTTCACTAATAGTGTTAATATCTTTATTCACTTCAATTAAGGGATGAGGACGTCGAGTTTCTCTATATCTTCTAATTAGCACTTCATCTAATGCATCAAAAAATAGCAAAGTAACATTAATACTTTTTGATTTTAAAACATCAATAAAATCTATTATATTTTTATCAAGCTCTTTTTCTTTAATATCTAGTAGTAATGCATAGTCTTTAGAATCATTTGAACTTAAAACAAATTTTGAAAAACCTTCTAGTAGATCAATGGGAATATTATCAACACACTCATAACCACAATCTTCAAAAGCTTTTAGTGCTGTTGATTTTCCTGAGCCGGAGACTCCTAAAAGAATTGCTAAATTGTTGATTGGCATAAACTAATTAGTTCTCTTTTAAATATAAATAAAAATGGCAAGTAGCAGAAAGACTCACTCACCATTTAATTCAAGACCGCAATTACTGCTAGCTGTAGGTATTAATTACAATTCATATAAGCATCCCAAGGGCTGTATAAATAACCTACATATGGGAGTGAACCTACTAAGCCTGGTAGAAAGCTTCTTTGCACTGTAACTGAGCTCCAACTAGAGCAGTTTTGATTCTTGGTTGAAATTGGCTCACTAAACTCAACTAAACTTATAATTCCAATGTGATGCCAATTATCAAAATCTTGACCTACTATATCTATATTTGAAGTTGGTGAAGATGCTGCTTTTTTAAAATGCATTGTATGACAAGCTGATAACAATGGAATAAGTAAAGCTAATGATAAAATTTTATATTTCATTTTAATTCTCCTATATTTTTCACTAATCTATCTACACCAAACTCGATAAGAGCGTGGGGAATATATACCTAATGTAATGGCACCTAATAACCCATCTATAAAAGTTGTTTGGGCTTGAAATTGTTTCGGTGTTGCTCCACCACAATGATTAGCTAAAACAACATCAACTGATTCTGGAGTTAATCCCCATAAGAAAAAGTCAGTACTTTCTGAAACATCAGCATTAGAACTAACTCTTTGACCACCATCTGGTCTTACAGTTACATTCGCACAAGAAGGCAACAGAAAGCTTAGACATAAAAATAAAATTATTCTCATATAGACCTCATTAATTAATAAATTAATAGATTATTAACATATGATATTATTTTAGACTAAGAGTTTATCTTGGTCTAAACAACTAATATATCTATCAATTTATATGCTTGGGTTGAATTAAGGGTTTCATCTTTCATAATCAGTCCAGAATATAAATGTTTATAGCAAAATTTTTATTAAGAACGATTAAGTTTTTTTAATTTGACGATGAATATATTATGGACAACAAGGAATCAGGTTTCACTCTTATAGAACTTTTAACTACAGTTGCTATCATTGGGATTTTAGCATCGATAGCAATACCTGAATATAATCAATATAAATCAAAAGCTTATAACGCTGTAGCATCGAGTGCTGCTAAGACTTTTTTTACTGCAGCAATTGCTAGAAGAACTGATAATGATTTTGACATACACGAATGCGCAACTCTTAACGCAGGAGATCATGATGTGCGTTGTGGTAACTTTGAAGGATTTGTAGATGATGGTGTGATAATGTGTGAATTGGTTAGTGAAGGTGAAGGGGATGGCGGGACGATAGGAAATATTGTTGCTGGTTGCGCTCATCTAAAAGGGAATAAGGCATATTCATACTCACTATTCGATCTATCAAGTCGAGATTTTGGATTATTAATATGTGACTGTGATGATGATTTTTGTGACGGTGGTGACATTCTTTGTTAGAAAAGTAGCTGTAAGTTTTCAAGACTAGATTTCAATATAAAACAAAAATGTGGTGATACTTAGACTTGAACTAAGGACCTCGGAATTATGAGTGGAATCTTTTTGAATTTTGTACACTCTTAATAACTTGTATATACCTAGCAAGTATTTATACTTCTTGAATTTCTCAATTTAATCAAATCTAAAGGTATTTCTTGGTTTCATAGAGTATTTGAGGGATTTCTTGCCCCCGGCATGCCCCAGAATTGGGAAAGTTGCTGGAACAAATAGTGAGGCGTTGTTTGTAATAGGGGAATTTGGTCTTTTAAAGTTAAGTAAATATGCATTGACTGAAAAAACTCTATTAATTTTATTTTCTTAATTTCTTTTTTATACAAGTTGGGCACCATCCACCATTACGAATGCTAATTGGAGATGCTTTCCATTTATGCTTGAATTCACATTGCCATTCTAGCTTTGTTTTGGTGCCTAAATATTCTTTTGATAAACAGATACCTTTTCTCATTTTTGCAATTTCCTGCATACCCTCAATTGAATATAGTTTTTCACCAAAGCATATAGGACACCACATTCCTAAAATTACGGCTCTAGGATATGCTTTAAATTTGTGTTGTTTTGAACATGTGAAACTAATTTTACATGTACTTAGAACCGCTGTTTTGTGTATGCACTCACCTCTATGTGACTTAGCGATTTTTTTCATCTGTTCAAGCGAGTATTTTCTAAGTTCAATATGTGCACACTTAGCGCACCAAGCTCCTTCTAGAATATTACTACCTCTAATTTCCCATTGGTGACCTTTAGAGCACTCAAAAAGTAATTTATGGAAATTATTTACATATTTTTCAGATAAGCATTTTCCTCCTTCTAATTCAGCGATAGTTTTGAAGTTTTCTATCGATAAGGATCTAGTTGGATTGCAAGATGGACACCATGAACCTTTTTTTATGTTAGCTGGCGTAGAAAGCCATTTGTGCCCAAGTTCACATTCCCACTCTAAGTGTGTTACAGCATTAAGATAGTTATTAGAAAGACATCTACCACCTTTAGATTTAGCAATTTCTTGCATTTCTTCTATGGTTAAAGGTCTTGAATTGGAACATAAGTAACACCAGGAACCGCTCTTTACTGAACCTGGATTGGCGTACCATCGATGTCCATTTGAACATTCCCACTCTAGCTTAGTATTGGCATTTTTATATACGGTAGAAAGACATCTACCACCTTTAGATTCAGCAATTTCTTGCATTTCTTCTATGCCTAAAGGTCTTGCACTGGAACATAAGCGACACCAACTTCCTTTTTTTACTGAATGAGCAGTGGCAAACCATTGATGTCCTTTTGAACATTCCCACTTTAGCTTAAGATTGACATTTTTATATACTTTAGAAAGACATTTGCCTCCTCTGGATTTAGCAATTTCTTGCATTTTTTCTAATGACAAAGGTCTTGCTCGAGAACAAAGAAGGCACCATCTTCCTCTCTCTACTTGTGGTGGAAGAGCATGCCATCGATGTCCTTTGCTGCACTCCCATTCTAATTTAGTTGAAGTATTTATATATTCTTTTGAGATGCATTTCCCACCTCTGGATTCCGCAATTTTTTGCATGTCCTCGATTTTGAGTTTGCGATATTTGCGTTTAGCCATATCAAACCTCAATTAAAACATTAAATCAGTCAAAGCATAAACATTAATCCTAATGTTTATGCTCGTGAAAATTAAATTCTACCCGATAAATTTCAGTATTTGTAAGTAGTATGAAAAGAACTTCTAATAGCTTAATATATCACAGTGTTTTGGCAAAAACTAGACGTGAATAAGTTAAGATTGTTATTAATAAGATTTTTTAAAATTTAAGGAGGCTTGCCAAATATTTAATAACCTTTAAAGTTTTTTATAAATCTTGTTCTTTCCCTTGGTAGAGTTTTCGTAGGGAATCTAAGTTTAATTTGCTATCTGTTGGTAACTCATTAAACGCTCTAACAGCTTGTTCTCGAACAGTTTTATCAGGGCAATTAAAAACAGACATAAGCACGGGTGCTAATATGGCAGTTGCTCTGCTGACACTTCTATCTAGTTCAAGACCAAGCTCTACCCCGCCATTTGAGAAGGCTTCGATTAGATCGGTAATTGTTTTGAAACTAAGAGTAGTGTCTTCAAAATCAACTTCTTCTAGCTCTTGATCTATTAAGTTTAGAATGCCATCAAATGCAAAACCGATTACTTCAATTGCAGAGAGCTCTTTAGTTGAGGTAAGGAAAAGTTTTTTTCCTCTTCCAGCTGGTGCTGACCAACGTTCTAGCCTAGTACTGTTACTCCGTGTTCTTTTTATTTTTCCAAGTGATTTTCTAAGTGCTGCTCCAAGCTCGTGAGCAGTAAGATTCTTTTCAATGACCTCACTTGCATATCTTTCCATTTCCTTCTCAGTTGGAAATTGAGCAATCCTATAGGCCATCGTCAACGGAATTTTACTTTCATCAATAAGGTGAAGTATATTTTTGGGTAGTTTCAATAAACGAACAGTTTTCTTTATTAAATCGATACTGTAGGTTGGTAAACTTTCGTGAAGTTGTCTTGCTCCCCAACCTTTTTCAGTCATTACAGCCTGAAAGGATTCTGCACGTTCTGAGGCTAGAAGATCTTTCTTAGCGCCGTCTTCAACAAGCTGATCCATGATAATATCCACTCTACTCATGGTTACATCACTGACAATGCTTGGAGCTTTTTCCCAGCCAAGATGCTTCATCGCTCTTAGTCTTATTTCGCCAGAGATTAAAATGAATCTGTCTCCATTTGGTCTGACTTTAATTCTTCTTTTCAGGTCGTTTTTTTCAATACTTCTTGCTCTTTTTTCAATGTCTTTCTCTGTGATGGTTTTTCGAGGTTGATTTGGATCGAAATCAATCAAAGCTATATCAATATCCATCATTTGATCTGGTTTTTTGGCCACGGTAAATCCCTTATAAAAACGCTATTGAGATTGTTAGTTATTTGGCAATAAATCGCCCCAAATAATTATAATAATTATCTAAGACAACTTATTAGTTTTATGGCTGATATTTAAATTATAAAGAACGAATAGATTGAGTTATATTTTCATAGAGTAGATTTTACTATAAAATAGTGATAAATTGCAAATCAGCTGAAATAATACCTAGAATTACTTATAAGTCGTTAAAATATAAGATTTAGAAATTATAACAGTAAGTTCTTTTATAATTATATAATTGTAGAACCTTATTTAATGCGTGAAAAGAGATTTGAATTACTTTTCACGCTTTGACTGGTTATTGTTTTTTTTGAGGTTTGTCATGGCAAGACTTAGATATACGATTAAGGATATGCAAAAAATTGCTACATCAAGAGGTGGTAAATGCTTATCAGATAGCTACGCAGGTCTAAAAACCAAACTTGAGTGGCAATGCGCAGATGGGCATCGTTGGAATTCTACACCTCATAGCATTATTTATACTAAGTCATGGTGTTTAGCTTGTGCAGGAGTTAAGCCACTAACATTAGACGAGATGCAAAAGATTGCTAAATCTAGAGGTGGTAAGTGCTTATCTAAGGAGTATTTTAACAATAGAACTAAACTCGAATGGCAATGCGCAAATGGACATCGCTGGTTTGCTGCTCCTAAAGATGTAAAAAAGGGAACATGGTGTTTTTATTGTTCCAGCACTAAATTAACAATTGAAGAAATGCAAGAAATTGCTAAATCAAGAGGTGGTAAGTGTTTGTCTAGAGATTACTTAGGAATTTTTACTAAACTAGAATGGGAATGCGCAAAAAAGCATCGTTGGCAAGCCCAACCTAATGACATTAGAAAGGGAGGATGGTGTCCTTATTGTAGTGGAAGACTATCTAGGACAATCGAAGAGTTTCAACTAATTGCTGAACTCGAAGGTGGCAAGTGCTTATCTACGGAATATGTAAAAGATTTGATTCCTCTACGCTTTAGATGCTCGGAAGGTCATGAATGGGAAGCAATAGGAAGTAATATAAAAAAGGGAACATGGTGTCCTGTATGCTCTAATCGAAAGTACTCAATTAGGGAGATGCAAGAGATAGCGGAGTCTCAAAACGGTAAGTGCTTGTCTAAAGGCGTCATTACTAGAAAAACAAGAGTGGAATTTCAGTGTAAGGAAAAACATGTTTTTAGAGCACTTCCTAGAGCTATTGAGTTCGGTATGTGGTGTCCTAAATGTTTTGGAGACAAGCTGTATACCATTGAAGGAATGAAAGAAATTGCAAAAATGAGAGGTGGAGACTGTTTATCTAAGGAATATTTAGGTGTTACGAAAAAGCTTAAATGGACTTGTGAATTTTCCCATACTTGGACTGCACTCCCTAATCCTATTAGAGATGGAGGATGGTGTCCTGTTTGTTTTGAGATTGCAAGAAAGAAACAGATTTAAAAAAGGTTTGTCAGTCAAAGTAATTACATAATTACTCAATTAAATCGATAAGCAAAAAATGGTGATACTTAGACTTGAACTAAGGACCTCGGAATTATGAGTTCCGCGCTCTAACCAGCTGAGCTATATCACCCTAGGATTTGCTTTGTTTTTGAGGTGAGAATCTACTTATTCTTTCCAATTTTAGCAATACTAATAGCATTAAATACATATAAATAAGCTTGTATTATATATCTTGAGTCAAGAGTAAGTAGGTATGATTTGTTTGTTTTTCAGGTTTTTGAAGCTAATAATAAAAAAAAAGAGATTAAGTATCTCTTTTTATTTTATTATTAGCGTAAACCTCGGAAAAATCGTTCTAAACGATTTTGAGAATGAAGAAAAACAAACACATCATACCTACGTTTTATTTATCTATCAAGAATCTAAGAAAGCTTTAAAACCTTACTCTCTACCTCTTTTGCATCCCTCTTAACCTGCAACACTCTACCAAATGTCAATTCAACACAGGTAAGCTTATTACCAAAAACTAATCCGGTATCAATTCCTATCTTATAAGGTGGATGTTCAAATACTTCTTGATGTGGAGTGTGGCCAAATACAACTGTCTTTTCAAAAGCATGAATATTATTTAAAAATTCATCTCTAATCCAAAAAATCTCATCGTCTTGCTGTTTCTCGATATCTTTTAAAGGATTAAGGCCTGCATGAACACATAAAAACTTATCGACTATGACTGCAGATTCTAATTCACAGAAAAATTTAAAATGTTCTTTAGGTAAAGCCTGCGCCATTTCATTTGATGGAGAAAATACTGAAATGCCATAACTCTGTATTGTCTCTAGACCACCATTGTATAAAAAAGCTTGTCCTAAGTTTCCACCGAAACCTAAGAAATCAAGCATCATATCTTCATGATTACCTTTTAAAAATCTTGTATTTGGAAATTTATGTTTAAAATCTAATATTATTTCTATTACAGCTTTAGAGTCTGGCCCTCTATCTATGTAGTCTCCTAAAAAGACAACTACATCTTCTTGAGTTAAGCCTTCTTTTTCTTCTAAGTACCTAAGCAGTATTTCAGGCTCTTTAGGGCAACCGTGAATATCACCTATTACATAGATTCTATCACCCGATGCTTCTGATATAGTAGAATTTGCCAATTTGTTTCCTTCCCTTCGTAACCGTTATTTTTACAACAACCAAACTGCAATACTACTGTCGACATTACACACTACCGAACTTTAAGGTATTTTCACAAAGTTTATTAACTAGTATTTCTAGAGACTTACAATTATTATCTAGTTCCTTAACTGAGGTAACAGTCGTATTCTTGTCTCCGCAAACATCAAATTCAATAAATGGCTCCGTAGAACAATTCAAATTCAAAGAAAAACCATGGTTAGTTACATTCTTATTAATTTTTAAACCAACTGAAGCTATTTTATTACTTTTTATATTACTGCCTTCAACCCAAAGCCCTGCTGGGTTCAATCGACAATTAGCTTCAATATTAAATTCTTTTAAAGTTCCAGATATAACTTCAAGATAATTTTTAATAAAAGATTTAACACTTTTAATTTTAACAACAGGATAGATAATCAATTGACCAGGAGCATGAAAAGTTATCTCTCCACCTCTGTTAGTCTTAACTACTTCAACTCCTAGCTCTGTCCATTGATCAAAGAAACTATTTTGAAAATCGCTATCTGCTATCCTGTTACCTAAACTTAAAGTTGGAGGATGTTCTGTAAAAATAAATGTATTATTTATTTTGTCTTTAATTCTTTTCTCAACTAAATTATTTTGTATTTTTCTAACTTCTTTAAATGATCTTTTACCTAGAATTAGAATGTCTTCATTCTCTGAATTAACTTCAGTCCAATTAATCCCTTTAGAATCAAAAGCATTTAAAACATTATTCTTATTTAACATTTTTTACTGTATTTTTTTTCAGTATTATTTTTCAAGTTTTAAAGCAGCTAAAAAGGCTTCTTGAGGTATTCTAACAGAACCAACTTGTTTCATTCTCTTCTTACCTTTCTTTTGTTTTTCAAGAAGTTTTCTCTTTCTTGTGATGTCTCCACCATAACACTTAGCAGTTACGTTTTTTCTCATTGCCCTAACTGTGCACCTAGCTACAATTTTACCACCAATAGCTGCCTGAATAGCAATCTCGAACATATGAGGGTCAATTAATTCCTTCATTTTCTCGGCTAATTTTTTACCGTAGCTATGAGCAAAATTTCTATGCACAATTGCACTTAGAGCATCTACATTATCTCCATTTATCTTTAAATCTAATTTAATTAAATCAGATTCCTGATAACCATTAAATTCATAATCAAAAGATGCATAGCCTTTAGAAATGCTTTTAAGCTTGTCATAAAAATCAATTACTATTTCATTAAGCGGCAAATCATAACAAATCGTAACTCTTGAACCGCTATGAAAATCCATAGACTTTTGTGTTCCACGTTTTTCTTCACATAATGAAAGAATTGCTCCTACGTGATCTTGGGTAGTATGAATTGTGCCTGTTACTAATGGTTCATTAATAGATTCTATTGTTGCTGGATCTGGAAATTTTGCTGGGTTATCTACTTCAACTTCGCTACCATTCTTTAATTCTATTTTATAAACGATCGTAGGAGCGGTTGTAACTAGATCGATATTGAATTCCCTCTCAAGTCTTTCTTGTACTATCTCCATATGAAGTAGCCCCAGATAGCCACATCTAAAGCCAAATCCTAAAGCTGCACTTGTTTCTGCTTCAAACCAAAGTGCTGCATCATTTAATTTTAACTTTTCTAAGGCTTCTCTAAGGCTTTGAAAGTCATCTGCATCAGTAGGATATAGGCCAGAGAAAACAAAAGGCTTAACATCTTCAAAACCAGGCAAGGCTTGCTCAGCCCCTTTGTTAAAAGTAGTTATAGTGTCTCCTACTTTTGCATCTTCAAGTTTTTTAATACTTGCAGCAACATATCCAACTTCTCCTGCTTTTAGTTCTTTTACTTTTTGTGGGAAAGGATTTGAAATACCAAGCTCAACAACATCGTGGCTTGCTTTAGTTTGTAAGAATTTAATCTTATCTCTTTTAGTTAATTTTCCTTCAACTACTCTTATTTGGCTTATTACTCCTTGATAGGTATCAAACCAACTATCAAAAACTAAAGCTTTAAGAGGTTTGTCAGTATCTCCTGTAGGTGCAGGTATTCTTTTAACAATTTCTTCTAATAAATCATCTACTCCCTCACCTGTTTTTCCAGAGACCATAATTGCATCACTCGCATCAATTCCAATTATTTCTTCTATTTCAGCTTTAGCTTGTTCTACATCTGAAGTGGGTAGATCGATTTTATTTAAAACAGGAATGATTTCTACATCTCCCTCTATTGCTGTGTAAACATGAGCGACTGTTTGAGCTTGAACACCTTGAGAAGCATCAACTACTAGCAGAGCTCCTTCACAAGCTTGTAAACTACGAGAAACCTCGTAATGAAAATCAACGTGTCCTGGTGTATCGATTAAATTAAACTGATACTCATTACCATCTTTGGCTTTATAACTAAGTCTAACAGAGCGAGATTTAACTGTAATACCCCTTTCACGCTCAATGTCCATATCATCAAGAAGTTGTTCTTTCTTCTCTCTAACAGTAACAGCTTTTGTTATATCTAAGATTCTATCCGCAAGCGTAGATTTCCCGTGGTCAATATGGGCAATTATAGAAAAATTTCTAATGTTTTTTTGATCTACCTCAGATTCACTCACGTTATCTTGCTCACTTTATAGATAACTATCTAAAGTAGATTTTAATCCTGTTTTTAAATCATATTGAGGATTCCAAGCTAACTCATTTTTTAACTTTCCTGAGTCTATAACACTTCTCATCTGCTCACCTGGTAAAGCATCTTTGTATTCTATTTTAACATCTTTTTGCCACAGTTCTTTTAAATTCTTAGCGATTTGATTTACTGAATTTTCAACCCCTAAACCTACATTAAATAATTCAAAGCTACCTGCTCTAAATTCTTTTTTAGAAGCTAATAAACAAGCATTAACAACATCTAATACATGAACAAAATCTCTAGTTTGCTCACCACTGCCGTAAATAGTTAGAGGTTTATCATCTATTAGTTTTTCACAAAATATTGCTACTACTCCAGCTTCACCTTTAGGGTTTTGTCTTGGGCCATAAACATTCGAAAAGCGTAAAGAAACGTTATGCATACCGTATTCCCTTGCATAAAAATCTAAGTATAACTCAGCTGCTTTTTTACTCTGACCGTATGGAGATTTTGGAGCATTAACATGAGTCTCATCTGCAGGAAAACTTTCTTGTTCACCGTATATCGCTCCTCCAGTAGATGAAAAAACTATTTTTTTACATCCTGAGCTTTTGCAAGCTTCAAGTACTGAAACCGTACCTTCTACATTTACCTTTGCATCAAACATAGGATCTTCAACGCTCTTTCGAACATTCATTTGAGCTGCTAAATGAAAAACAACATCAGGTTTAAAATTTTTAAATATTTCTACTAAATTCTTATCACAGATATCTATCTTTTCGATTTGTATCTTGTTCTTAACAGATTCTAGGTTTTTCTCTTGACCACTTGAAAAATTATCAATTACTAGTACTTCGTAAGTATTTTTAACTAGTGCATCAACTACATGAGAGCCAATAAATCCTGCACCACCTGTAACGACTGCTTTCATTTTATCCTCTTCATAAATAGTTTATAGCCTAGAACTAAATTCCTTAATTGTTCTATTCAACCCTTCTTCAAAACTAATTTCAGGTTCCCAGTTTAGTTTTTCTTTTGCAAGACTAATATCTGGTTTTCTTCTAGTTGGATCATCTTGAGGAAGTGGTTTGTTTATTATTTCCGAACTTGAACCAGTTAATTCTAGAACTTTTTTTGCAAGTTCCATTACTGTAACTTCGTGTGGGTTACCTAAATTTACTGGGCCAGTAAAATCTTCACTATCCATCATTTTTAAGATTCCATTTACTAAATCATCAACATAGCAAAAAGACCTAGTTTGTTCTCCATTTCCATAAACTGTAATTGGTTCAGATTTTAAAGCCTGAACAATAAAGTTAGAAACAACTCTACCATCATTAAAAAGCATACGAGGTCCAAAAGTATTAAAAATTCTTATTACTTTTACATCCACTCCATTTTGTCTATTGTAATCCATAGTTAGTGTCTCAGCGACTCTCTTACCTTCATCATAGCAACTTCTAATACCAATTGGATTTACATTTCCCCAGTAGCTTTCTGTTTGGGGATGCTCTAATGGATTTCCGTAAACTTCAGAAGTTGAAGCTAACATTATTCTAGCGCCAACTCTTTTTGCTAAACCAAGCATATTAATAGTGCCCATCACATTTGTTTTAATGGTTTTTACAGGATTATATTGATAATGAACCGGGGAAGCAGGACAAGCAAAATGAAAGATTTTATCAACTTCTAAAAGTATAGGCTCAGTTACATCGTGCCTAATAAACTCGTAGTTTGGGTTAGAGGCATGCAATTTTACATTTTCAAGTCTGCCAGTAAAAAGATTATCAAGGCATATAACTTCATTGCCTGCATCTAATAGCTTTTGGCATAAATGAGACCCAATAAAACCTGCTCCACCTGTAACTAGTATTCTTGCCATTTCTATTTTCCGTTAAGCTCTATTTGCTACAGTTTTATGCAAACCTGAGCTAAGTATAGCCTTTGGTGATACTGCAGGCCTACCAATTGAATAATAAGTAAAACCTAATCTTCTCATTTTAGATGGATCAAAAAGATTTCTTCCATCAAAAACAACAGGCTCTTTTAAACTTTCTGCAAGCTTTCCAAAATTTGGTCTTCTAAACTCATTCCACTCAGTAACAATTAGTAAAGCATCTGCTTGTTGAATCGCATCAAAGCTATTTTCTATAAACTCTATATTATCACTATTATCTTTAAATATATCTTTTGCTACCTCTATTGCTTCAGGATCGTATGCTCTAACTTTAGCACCTTTGCTTATTAATTCATTGATAATATCAATACTTGGAGCTTCTCTCATGTCATCAGTATTTGGCTTAAAAGCAAGACCCCATATCGCAAATGTTTTTCCTTTAATATCTCCGAAATGTTCAATTACCTTTTTAACTAATCTTTTCTTTTGCTTGTTATTAACTGAGTCTACAGCTTTAACAATTTCAAAATCAACATCATGTTCACCAGCAGTTCTTACTAAAGCTCTAATATCTTTAGGAAAACAAGAACCACCATAACCAACACCAGGAAATAAAAAGTTAGGCCCAATTCTAGAATCAGTACCAATTCCTAGTCGAACTTGAGAAACATCTGCCTCAACTTCTTCACAAAGATTAGCAATCTCATTCATAAAAGTTACTTTTGTAGCTAACAAAGCATTAGCTGCATATTTAGTAACCTCAGCACTTTTATTATTCATTACTAATATTGGATTATTAGTTCTAACAAATGGAGAGTATAGTTCTCTCATTACTTCAGCTGCTTCAACACTGTTAGTTCCAATAACTACTCTATCTGGCTTCATAAAATCTTCTATCGCTGAGCCTTCTTTTAAAAATTCTGGATTTGAAACTACATCAAAAGGCATACTTGTATGTTTTGAAATTTCATTAGCTACAAGCTTTGCAGTTCCAACTGGAACTGTTGATTTGTTAACTATTATTTTAGGACCATTCATTTCTTTACCAATAGTTTCTGCTACTGCAAGAACAAATTTCAAATCAGCTGATCCGTCTTTATCTTGTGGAGTTCCTACTGCAATAAAAATAACTTCAGAACCTTTAATGCATTCAACAACATTTGTTGTAAATTGAATCCTACCGGCTTTAGCATTATTCTCAATTAGCCTATCTAAACCTGGCTCATAGATTGGAACTTCACCCCTATTAAGCATATCAATTTTTTCTTGATTGATATCTGCACAAATCACATCGTTTCCACTTTCAGCAAAACATGCCCCTGCAACTAAACCAACATAACCTGAGCCAACTACTCCAACGTTCATATTTTATTCCTTAATAGTCTTTGCTTTAATAAGCGTTTTTGTCTTTTATAATTTTAAAAATAGTTAAAAAAAGTATCTTTATATCCAACATAAATGACCAATTTTCAATATAATAAAGATCACACTCTATTCTTTTTTCAATTGAAGTGTTTCCTCTCCAACCATTTACCTGAGCCCAGCCAGTCATGCCAGCCTGAACTTTGTGTCTTAACATATACTTAGGTATTTTCGTTCTAAATTCATCAATAAACACTGGCCTTTCAGGTCTTGGCCCAACAAGAGACATCTGTCCCTTTAACACATTAAATAACTGAGGTAATTCATCCAAGGAGAACCTTCTTAGAAACTTACCAAAGATTGTTGTTCTAGGATCATCTTTAACTGCAAACACAGCTCCTTTTTCCTCTGCGTTTATTTTCATTGTACGAAATTTGTAGATATTAAATCTTTGACCATCTAAACCTAATCTTTCTTGAACAAAAAATGTTGGCCCTCTAGATGTAAGCTTTACGACAGCGCAAAGTAACAACATTACTGGAGCAAGTAAGAGGATAAACAAGCTAGAGAAAATTATATCAGCAAGTCTTTTAATAAATTTTTTCATTCCGATTAAAGGTGTAGCTGCCAAGCTAACAACAGGCAGGCCATCAAATTCTTCAATTGCTGAACCTAATTGAATGAATCTATGCACATCAGGTACGATTTTAACATCAACCATCGAATCCCCTATAGATGAAATTAGAGACTCAAGTAAGTCATGGTCTTGTAAAGGCATTGCTATAATTAGTTGATCAATATTATGTGCTGCTAACACTTGTGGAAGTTGATCGTAAGTTCCAATAATTGGAAGGTTTTTTGTTTTTTGTTCAATAGCTAAGGCGTTTGAACCACTAATGTTATAGTTAAAAGCCTTAGAAGATACTGTCTTTGAAAAAGCATGTTCGCCCCTTTCTAAGCAACCAACTAACTTCATACCAAACTCAGGTCTGTTCTTTACTCTTGCTGCTATTTTTCTAGCTAAAACGCCTGAACCAACTAATAAAGTATAGCGAAGATTATAGCCTTTTTTACGTATCTGCTTTAAGAAATTTCTAATTAGAAACCTATTTGCAGTTAAGCAAATTGAAGAAACAACAAAAAAGATTAGGAAAACTAATCGAGATAAGGGGATACTTTTTTCCCAAAATAAATATGCAAAAGCTACAAGAACTAAAACACTAAATGCATTAGACCGTAGGAGTTTAAAAATTTCTCCATACTTTCCGTGCCCTCGCATTGGTTTATACAAACCACTTCTTCTAAATACAAAACCCCAGATTATGCAGATGAAAACAATCATCTTAAAATAATAAGTAAACTCAGGTATACCTTTCTCTATGGGGAAAAGATTGGTGTGGAACCTAAGCCAATAACTAAGCACCCAGGCAATACATACAATTGCTAAGTCAGATGCTTTAAATACAGCTTCAAATATTTGCGAGTGTTTTTTTAACATCTTTATTAAAATCTACTATCTTACTATTTGTTTTACTAATTTCTTTTTCAAGTTTACTAGTAAGTAATTTTTTAAATTTAGTTTTAAAAGAGTTTTGTGAAAATCTACTAGCCTGATTAACACACTTTTCAATTGTAATCTCTTTATCTAGTTCTATGAACTTATCTATAGCATTTATAATACTTTCTTTACTATTATTTTCATAGAATATGCCTGTTTGCTCATTAATTACAGTCTCTAAAGCCCCTCCTTTTCCAAGAGCGATTACACCTAAGCCATTTGCTTGTGCTTCAAGTGGCACTATTCCAAAATCTTCTTCTGCCCCGAAGATTAAAGCTCTAGACTCTGAATATAAACTTCCAAGTTTAGCTTCACTTACACGACCAAGTATTTTAATATTACTCTTTGCTATTTTTTTAATTCTAGAAATCTCTGGTCCTGAGCCAACAATATTAAGCTCATATCCAAGCTCATTGAATGCTAAAACGATAGTATCAACATTTTTATAAGGCACTAGCGCACTAACACAAAGAAAGCTATTTTTATTCTTGCCCTGATTTAAGCTAGTATCATTTTTATTTGTATTACTAATCCATTCAGTTTTTACAGGTGGATATAAAACTTCAGAATCTAAATTATACACTTTTCTTATTCTTTGTTTTATATATTCACTAATGCAGACAAAGCTATCTACATTTTTACTTCCTTCTAAGTCCCAAGAGCGTAAATACTTAGTTACTATCTTAACAAAAGGCTCATACCATTTACTTTTAAAATAGGAGTCGTATTTATCCCAAAGGTATCTAGCAGGGGTTAAGCAGTAGCAAAGATGAAAGCTATCGACTTTAATATTCTTTGCTAAACAATGACTAATGCTAATTACAATATCATACTCTTTCTTATTTATTTTTTTAGAAAGAGAATTACTAGCTACTGGATAAAAAGGTAATAAGTACCTGTATACATACTTAGCAAAAGGAGTTAAATTTAAAATAGAAGTGTAAACATCTTTAGAGTTTATTATTTTTGAAACATTTTTAGGCTCATAAAAAGCCGTATAAATATCTGAGTTAGGATAGAGTTCTAATATATTCTCTAAGCACTTTTCCCCACCTCTCATTCCCACAAGCCAGTCGTGAACAATTGCAATCTTTAATTTACTGCTCATTATCTTATGCAACCTTTACTGCTTTTTCTTCTAATACATTATAAGCACAGCTTAGATCTTTAAATAAATTTACAATTTTAGAATCAAATGAAGACTTATTAAATCTTTCTGCTATCTCCTTGCCTAGTTTTACTCTTTTTTCTCTATTTTTATGGTCATTACTCATTTGCCTAATTGCTTTTGTAAGTGATTGGCTAGAAAATTTATCAGCATACCAAATAGAATCTGAGAAGTTCTCAACTAAGCAAGGTAGGGCAAATGCTACTACTGGTATTCCAATTTTTAATGCTTCTAGAGCTGGGATACAAAAACCTTCCTCTAATGACGGGATAACTAAGGCTTTAGCATTTTGATATAGTTTTCTAAGTTCATTTTCATCACAATTCTTTTTTAAAATAACATTATCTTGTTTTAAATTTGACTTACTTCCTAATATAATTAAATCACTTGTGCTCTCTTGTTCTTTCCAAGCCTTCAGTAAAAGATTTAAACCCTTATGCTTCAAGTCACTAGATATGCATAAGTAATAGTCTTTTTTTTCACTTGAAATTCCTTCAAGTGAAGCTTGTATGTAATTTGAAATCTTCTCAATTTTTTTATTTTTTAAATAAAAATTATTTTCAATTTGATTTTTACTATAATTACTAACAGTAAAAACTAAATTACTTCTTTTTAAAGCATGAGAAATAGAAAAACGACTAAAAATTCTTTTAAATATGTTGCTACTGTTTAAGTGTATGCAATCATGAATAGTGCAACTTACTTTAGAGTTTTGTGGTAAAAAATACGGAACGGTATAGTGAGGAAAATGTAAAATAGAGTTCTCTAGTCTTTTTTTTAGCTTTAAAGGCATAAAAAATGACTCAGCAAATGAGTATTTCTTAAAATTACTCTCTATAATCTCGATATCTGCCAAGCTTTTAAATAACTCAGACTTTTGTTTCAAGACCTGTTTAGAAGCTATTACTGCGACTTTAAACAAGCCACTACTAACTAAGGCTTTAATAGTATTCTCAGTATAAACACCAATTCCTCCATCACAGAGTTTTCTAGCGTCTATAACTACTCTAGGAACTTCTCTTAGATTTTTAGTTGAATCAAAAGACAATTAGGCCACATTAACGATTTTCTTACTGCCTCTATACACTTCTCTTACAGAATAAGTCTTTTTATTTTGAGACTCATGGTATGTTCTAACTAATACTTCTGCCAGAATTCCAAAACAAAAGAATTGCAAACCAATTAAAATAAGCATTACAGAAATTAAAAGCATTGGTCTGTTACCGATTGCCATATTTAAAAATACTTTTTCAAATGTAAGAACAGAAAGCATTAAAGCTCCTAAACCACCACTAAGCATTCCAAAAGATCCAAACATATGTAGTGGTCTTGTTGCGAAGCCTAAAAAGAACCTAACTGTAAGTAAATCTAATATAACTCTAAATGTTCTTGAAATTCCATACTTAGAAGTACCGTGAATTCTAGGTCTATGTTTTACCGGAATTTCAGCAATTCTCACTCCCATACTAGCTGCAACCGCTGGTATGAACCTATGCATCTCACCATAAAGTTGAATACCTTTTGCCACTTCTTTCTTAAATGCTTTTAAAGTACAACCATAGTCATGAAGTTCAACATTTGTAGTTCTTGAAATTATTCTATTTGCAATCATCGAAGGAATTTTTCGAGACCACATTTTATCCTGTCTATCTTTTCTCCAACCTGCAACTAGGTCGTAACCTTCATCCATTTTTTTTATTAGATTAGGAATCTCAACAGGGTCGTTTTGTAGGTCTCCATCAAGAGTAATTATAATATCACCCTCTGCATAATCAAAGCCTGCCGCCATTGCAGCAGTTTGGCCAAAATTTCTTCTAAATTCTACAATTCTAGTTCTTGTATCAAAGCCTGCTACTTCAATCAGTCTTGTAACTGTTTTATCTTTTGAGCCATCATCAACAAATACAAACTCTGCATTAATGTTATTTGAATCAATTACATTAACAATCTCTAGGTATAACTGTTCAACGTTTTCCACTTCATTATAAAGTGGTATAACTAACGATATTAATCTTTTATCCATAAGCTCCTATTACTAACCTGTCCTTTACTGTTTCAAGCAAAAAAATAGCCCCTATTTCATACTATAGAGATAGGAAAAAGTAAATAACACGCTAAAGAAGAACAGGAAAAATACCCCTAAGAACGACTATAGGTTAAAAATTTACAATTTTTAGATTCTTTTGATGATATCAGTTCAAAATCGTCCTCAAATTCTGGAAAATACGTATCCCCCTCATGCTCACCATTAACCATTGTAAGCTCAAGTTTATCCCAATACTTTACAGTAGAACTATAGAGTTTTTGACCTCCTATAACCCAGATTTTATCTCCTTTAATAGAGATTTCATTTGTTTTAACTTTTTCAAAAAAACTTTCTACTGAGTTTTCAATCACTACTTCTTTCTCGCTTGGTGCTAACTCAGCTTTAGTTAAAGTTGTAGAAAAAACAACATTTAGTCTATTTGGTAGTGGTCTATATTTATCTGGTAAGGAGTAAAAAGTATTCCTACCCATTAAAACAGTATGACCAGTAGTTAGACCTGAAAAATGTTTTAAATCTTCAGGTAAATGCCAGGGTAATTTATTCTTATAACCAATAATGCGCTTTTGATTCATCGCTACTATTGCATTTACTTCGTATTTTATTCTGCCCTCTTTCACTAGACAGCAATATCAAACTTAATTAATGCTTGAGGATTATAATTTTTGATTTTAAAATCTTTATATTTAAAATCAAAAATATCTTTTATTTCAGGATTAATCTCTAAAGTAGGTAATTCACTTGGTTCTCTGCTTAATTGCTCTAGAGCACCTTCAATATGATTTGAATAAATATGCAAGTCTCCAAAAGTATGAACAAACTCATGAGCTTCTAAGTTACAAACTTGAGCAACCATCATTAGTAGCATTGAATAGCTAGCAATATTAAATGGCACACCTAACATCAAATCAGCAGATCTTTGATACAATTGACAACTAATTTTACCATTATCAACATAGAACTGAAAAAGTGTATGACATGCAGGAGGAGCAACCTCTGGCAAATCTCCAGGGTTAAAAGCAATGACTACGTGTCTTCTACTGTTAGGATTATTTTTTATTTGCTCAATAACATTTGCTATTTGGTCAATGCTTCCCTCCCAGTTCCTCCACTGCTTACCGTAAACTGGTCCTAAATCGCCATTCTCATCTGCCCACTCATCCCAGATAGAAACTTTATGTTCTTTTAAATACTTTATGTTTGTATCGCCTCTTAAAAACCATAATAACTCATAGATTACGGACTTGGTGTGTACTTTTTTAGTGGTCAGTAAAGGGAAACCCTTTTTTAGGTCGAATCTAATTTGTCTTCCAAATACAGAAACAGTACCAACTCCAGTTCTATCTTTTCTTATATTCTTTAAATCGTTAACAGACTGTATATTAGCGCTGTCTAATACATCTTTAACTAAGCTTAAATACTGATTCATTTTATATTTTCATATCAATTTGTTAGTAACTTCAAGTGACTTATAGCACTGCTTTTATCCTTTCTACAAACCCATATTAAAGACTTAGTGTTAAGTTTATAGCCTATTTTAAATGTGCCTCTAAGTTATTAATTTTAATTAAATTTTTAAGATTAAGAAATCTGAGTAAATAACCGATATAAATTCAGGAGAATAATATAAAGATACTGTATTGAAACAAGTTTTTACAAATTTAGAGTTAAAGCAATTAAAGACTCTAACAATAATGCATAGAAGAAATGAGATCTCTGATGGTTCATATGAACAAGAAATTGCTTTGATTCTAAAAGGTAGAGAATTCCCTATTTTAACAGACTCTCCAGATACCTTAGCAAACACCAAAGACAGTAAAAATCTAGAAATAGAATTAAGAAAAAAAGAAAATCTAAAAAAGCATAACGAAATTAGAAGTAATGATATTAATTCATTAACAACATGCAATGAGAAGAGTAAGAGAAATAGAAAAAACCATATCAGCAAACAAAAAAAATCAAGAAATGAAAGTTTAATAACAAAATCTTTAGAAGAAGAAAACTTAAAAGATATAAACGATTCAACAATTCTAAATACTCAGCATGTAACGCTAACTACTCAAAAAAATATTCGCGGTTCTTTGATCTTAAATGAATCAATAAGCACTAATTCTGTTATTTTTAATGCAGTACCTGAAAAATCTAATTTTAAAAATATTTTACTAGTATCTATTTCTACTATTTTATTATTAACGACTATTGCTTTCGTGAATTTTGGCTACACAAAAAATAAACTTTTAGATTCAGACATATCTAAAGAAATACTTGAAATAAATAATAAAAATATGAATAAAAACTACTTTGGGCCTGTTGCTATAAATCAATGTAATGAAAAATGTATTGAAAATAATGGACCTAAAGAATGTTCTTCAATTTGTAGAAAACTCTCTTTTATTAGATTCCCAAGAAGATTATCTCTTCTTGATAACAGCCCAAGAGTATTGGGTGCTAGAATAGTTTCTGATTGTTTAATTAAAGATAAAGCGAATAAGATTAACAGCAATTTAAAATCTGTTGACTTAGATGGTCTTAATCTTAGTAGACTACTTACAGAGTATAAAAATACTATTGAATTAGATAATTCATGTATTCAAACTAATAAAATCTTAGCTAAGATTGGTCAAAAAGTATCAAGTAATTATAAAGATAATTACAGTTCATCTTATTACGAGAGACTAAGCGAGAATATAAATGAAAAGTAATAAAATAATTAACAAGATTAGAATATTTTCATCTAATATACTTTATCTGTTCTTAATACTTCACTTACTGATTAGCTTTGTAGCTGCAGAAGAAAATATGCAATTTATTACATTTAAATCTGGTGAATGGGTTTTAGCTGAAAAGCAAAATCACAATGGCGAAGAACAATATCCTAAGGAAAAAGCTATTTGCGAGTTATCTACTAAAGAATACGAATGTTATAAAATTGAAAAAGATACTTATGCTACTGAGCTCAAAGAGCTAGAAAAAGAGCTAATCACAGCAAAAGATCTAGGCTTCTAAATCTAGCTGTTGACTTTAAAGCTCTAAATTCATATAAAAATCCCATGGCATCACTAGCGAAAGTAACTAAAGCGAAAAGAAAGATAAGAAACGATAAGATTTTAAAGAAGCGTTCTGTAAAATCTCGTAAAAAACTTAAAAAGCTTAAAGCTGAAGGTAAATTAGTATAGTAAATACTCTTTTTACTATTCTATCTTAATATCCTTAAATTAAATTCAAAACTCTGAATTAGATTAGTTCTAATTGATCAGAATGATCACTAATCAACTATAGAGTCTATTACAGCAAGAGCACTTGATTTATTAGTTGCTAAAGCAACATCATGCACATCACAAACTCTCATCAAAGCACCAATATCTGGCTCATGTGCTTGAGCAGTTAGTGGGTCTCTTAAAAATATCACAGCTTGAACTACTCCTTGAGCAACTCTAGCTCCAATTTCCAAATCTCCACCATGTGGACCATGGGAAACAATAATAGGATCTAAATTAAGCTCATCTTTTAATAGCTTCCCAGTATTTCCAGTCGCTATTACATCCTGTGCCATAAAAAAGTCGACATAGTTAGACACTACTTCTAGTAATTCTCTTTTTTTACTATCATGGGCAATCAGTGCAATCATATTATGCTTTATCTAAGGCCTGGCTTAAATCTTCAATTATATCATCAATATCCTCTATCCCAATTGATAACCTAACAAGTCCATCAGTAAGGCCTCTCGCCTCTCTAACATCCTTTGGAACATCAGGATGAGTCATAGATGCTGGATGAGTTACCATACTTTCAACTGCTCCTAAGCTTTCAGCTAAGGAAAATAATTTAAAGGAATTCATCATCCTAACAGTAGAGTCAAAATCAGACTTAAGTGTAATAGAAATCATTCCTGAAAAACCAGACATTTGCTCTTTTGCTATTTGGTACTGCGGATGACTTTCTAGTCCTGGATATATTACTCTATCTATTTTTTCATGTGATTCCAGAAATTTGGCTACTTCTAGTGCATTTTTAGAATGCTTATCCATTCTAATTGCTAAGGTTTTAATACCGATTTGTGTAAGCCAGCAGTCAAAAGGGCTCGGTACTGCACCTATGCTTTTCTGTAGAAATTTTAATTTTTTATAAATTTCATCATCGTTTACTACACATACTCCGCCAATAATTGAGTTATGGCCACTAAGATATTTTGTAGTGCTGTGCACAACAACATCTGCTCCCAAATCTAAAGGTTTTAGGTAGTAAGGAGTTGCAAATGTAGAGTCTACTCCAAGTATAAGATTTTTAGACTTAGCTATTTTAGACATTTCTGAAATATCAGTAACTTTCAATAGCGGGTTTGTAGGTGTTTCAATCCAAAGCATTTTAGTATTTGACTTAATCGCTTCAGATACCAATTCTGGTTTAGTAGTATCAACATATGTAACTGTAATATCAAAGCGAGAAAGTATCTGGTCAAGCATTCTAGACACACCGCCGTAAACATCATCAGTTGAAACTATATGATCACCACTACTAAGTAATTTAAAACATGCATCAACAGCTGATAAGCCAGAAGAATAACATACAGCGTGCTTACCATTTTCCAGATCGCTAAGAGTTTTCTCAAGATATTGTCTACTTGGATTTGAAGCTCTAGAATAATCAAAGCCTTTAGTCTTGCCTATCTCGTCTAATACATAAGTAGCAGTTTGGTGAATTGGAGGAACTATCGATCCCGTGCTTGAATCAACATTCCTACCCGAATGAATTGCCTTAGTTTTAAATTTCATGGGTTTTAAATTTCATATTATTGGTCTATAGTACTAGATTAGAATAAGGAAACAAGTCTGTTTATAACAATTTTTAAAATTTTAAGTATAGCCCCCCCCCTACTCATTGCCATAGTGCTTCATGAGATAGCTCATGGCTGGATGGCAGATAAGCTAGGAGATCCAACGGCAAGAAAACTAGGCCGAATTACTTTAAACCCCATAAAGCATATAGATCCCTTTATGACTATTATGCTGCCAGGAATTTTAATAATCTCAGGTTCACCATTTCTATTTGGTGGAGCAAAACCAGTTCCTGTAAATCCACTTAACTTCAAAAACCCAAGACGAGACATGGCCTATGTCGCACTAGCTGGACCTGTTCTAAATTTCATTTTAGCGCTCTTAACTCTTATAGCAGGTAAAATACTATTTACTTTTTTCCCAGGGCTATTAAATTTATTTGGTGCTTATGTAACAATTTTATTCAAAATTTGGATTATACAAGGCTTTTTAATAAATATAATTTTAGCTGTTTTTAACCTAATGCCAATACCTCCACTTGATGGAGGAAGAATCGCAGTTGGTTTTTTACCAATCGAATTAGCTAGAAAATATGCTCAAATAGAAAAATACGGCCTATTACTAGTAATGGCAATTTTATTCACTGGCTTATTTGATAAAATATTTATTCCTATAGTCAGCTTAGCTAGTTCTATTTTAAGAGCTTATGGTTTTAGATAATATTCTGTTTACCAATTAGTTCAGCACAATGGCTTTTAATTCTTTAAAACTACTAATTAAATAATCTGCCTTTGAAAGATCTTGGTGTTCGTTAAACCCATTTCTAAAACCAATTGCTGTAATTCCTGCTGCTTTCGCACTAATTACTCCTTTCTCACTATCTTCAATAGTTACTGTTTTGAGCTTAACAGCATTTAATTTACTTACGGCAAGTTCATATATAGCAGGGTTAGGTTTCCCCACTCCGGCTACATCATCAGCTGAAATGATTTCAATAAAATATTTTTCAAGTTCAAAACGTTTTACTACAATATTTATCCAGTCATGTGGGGCAGAAGAAACTATTGCTAGTTTCTTAGTTTGATAAAATTTAATTGTGTCTAAAACTCCTGGTATTAAACTAGAGTTAACCGCGTAAATCTCGTGAGAGATATCTTTATAGTATTCAAAATACTCTTCTTTGCTAAGTTTAAGACTAAATTTACTTACTAAAAGCATATAAACATCATGAGCACTAAGCCCAATAAGTTCTTTTTGTTTTTCTGAAGTCCAAGTTGGAATTATTTTTTTTAGAAAATCTGATTGTATTTTTTTCCAGTGAAGTTCGCTATCTATAATCACACCGTCCATATCAAAAAAAATTGTATCCATTAAACTAGTATATATGCGAGTGCAACGGACAACAATATATATATGTAGTGTCTATAGGCTAAGAGCTAGTCTATAACTCACAGCTTCTAGTAGGTGATCAATACTTATTGTCTTTGAATCTTCTAAATCTGCGATAGTTCTTGAAACTTTGATAATCTTATTTACTCCACGAGTACTAAGATTAAATTTCTTTACTGCACTATTTAACACCTCAACAGATTCAGAATCTAACATACAAAAAGACTTTATTTCTTTTATAGAATAAGATGAGTTTAAGCCATTATTTCTTCTAAATTGAATACCTCTAGCGTTTAAAACTTTTTTCTTTATAGTACTACTATTGTTTGAGTTACTAGATCTAGTATTTATTAATTTTTTAAAAGGAACTTGAGGCACCCAAATCTGCATATCAATTCTATCAATAATTGGACCTGAAAGCTTTCTTCTATATTTTCTTTGCTCCTGTTCTGTACAATGACAAATAGAATATTTATCAGCATTAGGAGCTAGTTTAGGACAATTACCTCTTGCACATGGATTTGCAGCAGCAATTAGAATAAAATCAGACGGATACTTAATCTTAATATTCGATCTACTAATTTCTACACTTTTATTCTCTAATGGCTCCCTAAGAGCCTCAAGAGTATCTTTTCTAATCTCAGTTAACTCATCTAAAAAAAGCACTCCTTTATGAGCTAAACTAATTTCCCCTGGTTCTTTACTCCCTATTAAACCTGCTGATGTAATAGAGTGATGTGGATTTCTAAATGGCGGTGTTTTAGATAAGCTTAAATCAACATTAGATTTACTAGAGTTTTTAATTTTAACAACATCTAAACTCTGTTCTAAATTTAAATCTGGTAATATACTAACTACTCTTTTAGCTAACATGCTTTTTCCAGAGCCTGGTGGACCTAACATTAACAAGTTATGTCCACCGGCAGTTGCAATTTCAATAGCTCTAATTGCCTGTTCTTGCCCTACGACATCTGAATAATCTAATTTAGATTTTTCTACTTTAACATTCTGAAAAGCAAATTCTGTTCTCTCTACTTTACTCTCTGAGTTTAACATTTGAACAAGTTCTCTAATATTACTTACTGAATATACTTTTAGACTTTTATATCCTGCAGCTATTTTAGCCAGATCTTTTGATATAAAGTATTCTTGATTATGTTCTAGAGAGATTCTCTTAGCTGTTGTAAGTGCACCTTTAACTGCTTTAATACTACCATCTAATCCTAACTCTCCTAAAAATATTTTATTCTCTAAATTCCTAACTGAAATAACTCTAGTTACAGCGAGAATACTTACTGCTATTGCTAAATCAAAGCCTGAACCATTTTTCGGAACCGAAGCAGGAGATAAATTAACTATTACTTCTGAGTGCGGAAAATTATATCCACTATTCTCTAATGCACAGCGTACTCTATCTTTAGCTTCCTTTAATGAACTATCAGGCAAGCCTATAATAGAAAATCTCCTAAGAGCTCCAATTACCTGAGCTTCAACAATAACTTCGATACTAGAAATACCGAAAATACTTGAACTTTTTACTTTTGCGACCATATTTATAACTTTTTATAATTATTTATCGCAAAAAATAGTTATGAGTTGCTAATTTATAAAGCTTAGCAATATACTGCTGGTGATTTAATTTATTAATTTTTATGTAGTTGTTAAAATGAGAATATTAGTTTTTGTAATTGGCCTTTTTATTATTTGTAGTTCAAACCACCCTGCACTAGCTGAACAATTAAGCAGTTTTAACATTTCTAAACTTAACTTTAATTTAGTCGCAGACAATGCGAACTTCAAATTTTTAGTTAAACCAACTGCAAATCTTAATACAGCAGAGCTTACAGCAAATACTTTTGTTTTAAAAAATCCTTATAGACTAGTTATTGATGTTCCAGGATTCACTACAAAAGCTCAAAAAAAAATAGAATTAGACAATAACTATCTTTCAAGTATCAGAGTCGGTAAACATAGAAATAAAATTAGAACTGTCGTTGATATAAAGCCAGATGAATTCCCTGAGTATGATATTTACGCAGATGAAGCTCTTCAGTCGCTAGTAGTAGAATTTTCTTTTAACAAGAATTCAGAAGTAATAAATTCAAGAGCAGATACATCTTTTGATAAAATAACAACAAATAAAGAAACATTAGAGAAAAAATTTACCCCAAGTAAAGAAGTAATAAACACCAAAATTGAGTCAAAGCCAATAGATACTAATTCCATTATAACAATGAGAGGCAATGAAAAAATAGATGAGGTTAACGAAAACAATATAAAGACAATACAAGAAATAGAGACAAAGGAAATAATAAAACCAGAGCAAACAGCTAAGAAGAGTATTGATGCAGTGCCTGAGCAAATTACACCTAAGACTAAAGTTTCAACTATTAAGAACATTCTTTTCCAAGTTGAAAGAGAATCTGGAGCATTAGTTATAGAAGCAGATAAGATAGGTGAATATGAGATTACTCAAAAAGGTAAGAATTTATATGAACTAGTAATACAAAACTCTAGACTTTCCGGTGAGCACCTTACCTTACCTCAGTTTCCACCTAATAATTTCAAGAATTTTGAGGTTATTTTAACTAACCAGCTTGGTGAAAATTCAGTTCAAGTTAAAATATACCTGAATTCAGCAGTGGAATTAGAGCCTTCTATTATAGGTAATAAACTTTGGATATATGCAACTAGTAATTAGCTCCTAGTATCTAACCTAGTTTCTTAAGTTTAGCTTTTTCTTCAGCAGACATAGGAGGTTGAAGGAATTCCGCTTTTTTAAGCATCTTCTCGAGATTCTGCAAATCTTCTAAAAAGTATAGTATGTTATTTGAATAAGAACCACTTACTAGACCTATGCTTAAAATTGATGCAGCTTGAGGTCCATAATATATAGAATTACTAACTCTTAACAAATCTCCACTTTGCTGAATAAAGGAACTTTGTAATTCACGATAGTCAATAAAACTTTGATTTATTGCTGCAAACTCTTTAGTTAATATTTTCTGTGTTGAACTAATAGATTCTAACAAACTGCGATCTGCTTTAGTTTCATATCCTAGCTCTTCTCTTTTAGAATCTAGAAATTCTTTTGTTTGGGCATTTTGTATTTTAAAAAAATGATTTAATTTATTATTAGCTTCTAGACATAACTTTTCTTTTTGCTCAAAATCTGAAGTATCTAATGCTTGCTTAAGTATACCCTCTACTTCACAGTATGAATCATTACATGCACCTATTAATTTATCAGCTTTTAATAATAACTTCGATTGATCTACGAGATGACCATTTCCAGTATTGGCAAGATATTCTTGAGCACTATTCTCTATGTTTTGAGTTGTGATGCTCTTTCTTTCATTAAGTGTTTCTAGTGTTTTACTAATTCTTTCATTAATTTCAGTTCTTGCATTTGATAATTTTTTCTTTGTTTCTAGTGCTTTATTTCTTATAGTTTTTAATTCTTCACTCTGAACACCTTTTAGTAAAAGGTCTTGTTCTAAAGATTCTATCTCTTCAATGTGTTCAAGCTGTTTTTCAAGCATATTTGCTGTAATTGAAAGGCTTTCTTTAAGAATACTGGCCTTATCATCTCTAATTCTTTGCGATTGTTTTATTAAACTTTGAACTTCTGGATCCTGCTTAGAAACTCCTGCTAAACTTAGTCCCTCTAATTTTGTATATATTGAACCAAGCTCCTTGGACATTTCATCTAATTTAGGACTTATTTCCTTTAGCTCTGTCCAATCATTATGTACTTCTGTTGTAGTACTATGCTTTTCAATATCTTTTCCAAATATGGACTCCCAGGTGTTTTCAACTAAATATTCACAAGCTTCTTTTGCTGCTCTATAAAAACTAGTTCCTGTAGAAATGCTAGGCATTGATAAGCTCTGTAAGCTTTCCAAACTTAGCCTTTCAAGATAGTCCCAAGTGGACTCTTTCTGTTTAGTACTGATTTTATCTAATTCGATCACCTTAATATATAGATGAAGATTTATATACAAAAAGTGATTTATAAAATTTCTTAAGAAGAACTTAAATAAGAATAGTGGTTCTAGAATAAAAAACTAAATTTTATTGATATTAAAGTAACTTTTCTTATTTCCACTACATAACAGCAAATAGGTAATAATTATTAAAGGATTAATAAAAAATGAAAGGATTGATAACAAAGATTGTTAGTCTAGCATTCGTTCTAGCTCTAACTTCAACCGCACATGCTGTTTCGTATGAATTAACAGGCTCTAGATTAGATAACAATGAGCTATCTTACGTAACTATTAACGATGATGGCACTATTCAGTTTGTAATCAATAGCATTGATTCAATATTTGATGGAGCTAGAATAGAAAGTGATATTTTATCATTTAATAATCAAGCTGGTGCAGTACAAATGTTTGATAACCCAGATGGAATAGAATATGCATCAAATTATACTGATTTTGGAACTATTGTTACAGATGATGGTGAAACTAATAGATATGCATCTAATTTATTTGTTAAGTTAACTTTAGACGCTAATGACAATCCTATTAGATTTCAAACTTGGGGAAGGATAGTAGACGAGCTAACTGGTGGATTTATTGGCGGTAGAGTTGATTTTCACACTGCTGTTGGTAGAGACGTAACTAGTGAAGTTCCAGAACCTATGACTATGAGTCTATTAGGAATGGGATTGATAGGTGGCGCTATTAGAAGAAACAAAGCACAAGCTTAAACTAAAAATAATAGTTTAATTAATACAAGCCAAACTTTATGTTTGGCTTTTTTTTGATCAGTTCATAACTAATTCGAACTAATAATATCAATTTAGATAATCCAAATAATCCCATTTGCTTTTTTTGGAGTAAAAACTACACAGCAAGCGATGTGTGTTTAGTAGGTATTAAAAAGGATTATTTAATGAAAAATATATTATCAAAACTAATAATTGTAGCTTTCATCTTAGCTATAACTTCAACAGCAAATGCTGTTTCTTATCAAGTAACTGGAAGCCTTATTGATACCGATGTATTAAGTTACATAACTTTAGAAGATGTAGATGGTGACGGTGTTGATGAGTTATCATTTGTTCTAAACACTACTCGTGCCACATACGGTATACTTACAAGCAATGTGCTTGATTTCACAGGCTCTGATGAAAATATAGACATGTTTACTGATGTTGATGGTAGAGTATTTGGTGCTTTTACTGAAAATGGAATTTCCGTCTCAGATACTGGCGTGGAGACGATTTTTGCTTCTGCTAGAACTTTGCCAGTAAAACTTATTCATAACGAAGCGGGAGTGCTTACTAGATTTAAAACTTGGTTATCATTATTTGACCCTGCAAATGGAGCAATTGTTAATAATAAAGTTGATTTTCATCTTACTGTAGGCAGAGACGTAACTAGTGAAGTTCCAGAACCTATGACTATGAGTTTACTAGGTATAGGATTAATAGGCGGTGCTATTAGGAGAAGAAAAGGTCAAGTTTAGAAATATTTAACAAAATAAATAAAAAGTTACTTTATATAAGTGGCTTTTTTTATTTTAGCTTAGAATTTTAACTGCCTGAATGCTAATATTTTTAGTCTCTAGGTCATTAGTTAATTCAGATATTAGTCTATGACCTCTTTTCCATTTTGGATCTTTAATTAGAAGTTTTCTTATTAACTTTTCATTATCTTTTTTAGCAAGCAGTCTAGTATAGATAATAAATTTTAATTCAGAAAGAAATTGCAAACTAATCTTGCTTACTTTCTAATATCATTAAAAGATCCAAAAGATCTTCTATCAACACTATCTTTAGAAATCGCACTATTTGCTTTACGGTTTTCTTTGTACTTTGAATAGTTAAGGGTCTCAGCATTAGTCTTATATAAGAAAAAATCAGTTCTACTTAAAAATAATGTTAAAACAGAGCCAAATGTAATTGCAGAAAAAAACCAGATAACTGCCCAGGTTTGAGTTTTTCCCCAAGTATTAATATCATTATTATTTGCCATTATTACTCCTTAGTTTTCTTATATTTACAAAGCTATTATATAGATTTTGGCTTATTACATTTACTACTAGTTCTCATACTACACATAGATGGCATACCTACCCTATACTCAGAACTGAAACAAGCATCACAATGATGCTCTCTTTTGCCTTTTACAGCTTTATACATCCCTTCAATACTTAAATAGCCTAAGCTATCTGCTGATATGTATTCTTTTATCTGTTCAACAGTATGAGAACAAGCAATTAGTTCATCTTTAGAAGGCGTATCAATGCCGTAATAACAAGAGTCTTTTGTAGGAGGTGAAGAGATTCTAAAGTGTACTTCTTTAGCTCCTGCGTCTCTTAATAAGCTTACTAGTTTTTTACATGTAGTGCCTCTAACAATTGAATCATCTACAACAGCAATTTTCTTTCCTTCAAATAATCCTTTATTAGGATTAAGTTTAATTTTAACTCCAAAATCACGAATCGACTGCTTTGGTTCAATAAAGGTTCTACCAACGTAATGGTTTCTAACTAAGCCTAATTCAAAAGGAACACCTAACTCTTGCGAATAACCAATAGCTGCTGAAACTCCTGAATCAGGAACCGGTATAACTAAATCAACATCAGCTGGCTTTTCTTTTGCAAGCTCTACTCCTAATCTCTTTCTAACATTGTAAACACTTTTTCCATTTAGCTGCGAATCTGGTCTAGAAAAATAAACATATTCAAAAACACAAAATGCTTTAAGAGATTTTTTCTCTACAAACTCACTTTCAAGCGTTCCGTCATTAGAAATTTTTAATATCTCACCAGGCTCAATATCACGAACAAACTCAGCTCCGACTAAATCAAAAGCACATGTTTCAGAAGCTACAATATAAGACTTATCTCCTAGTTTTCCTAAAGATAAGGGTCTAACTCCTGCAGGATCTCTAACTGCATACAGAGCATCATGTGTTAACACAGCTAAAGAGTATGCTCCTTTAACTTGTTTCAACGCTGATAGTAATTTTTTGCTAATTGACTTCTCTTTAGTTGCTTGAGCTACTAAGTGAAGGATTACCTCAGTATCGGATGACGTTGAAAAGATAGCACCCTTTTCCTCTAACTGTTCTCTAATCTCATCTGAATTAACAAGACTTCCATTATGAGCAATTGAAAAAGTATTTTTAGAATTTTCAGCTACTAAAGGTTGAAGATTCCTCCAATCCTTTGCTCCAAAAGTTGCATATCGAGAATGACCAATAGCTTTACTTCCCTCTAAATCTTTTAAATTATTTTCATTAAAGATATCTGAGACTAGACCCATGTCTCTATGGGCGTAAATACTATTACCATCAGATGATACTATTCCAGCTCCTTCTTGACCACGATGTTGCATTGCGTAAAGGCCAAGATAACAAAAATTAGAGGCTTCGTTATCTCCAATAACACCAACTACCGCGCATTCTTCATTAAATTTATCTGACTGGAATTTATGCATTAAAACTATTAATTAAATATAGGTTAGAAATATACACTAAAAGACACATTAAGATAGCTGATATAAATATAAACAATACTAAACAGGAATAAAGCTTTTTCTTGGCTTAATATTCATTACAGTTTCTGCTAGTAAATTAGCTGCAGCATCCAGATCTTTTAAATCTACTACTTCTACCTGTGTGTGCATATATCTATTAGGTATCCCAATTAGAGCTGTAGCGACTCCAGATTTTGTAATTTGCATTGCATTTGCATCTGTTCCTGTTGCCCTTGGTGCTGATAAATGTTGGTGCTTAATTTTCTTCTTCTTTGCCGTGGTAACTAAAAGGTCTCTAAGAACATGGTTAATATTCGCTCCTCTGGCAATAGTAGGACCACTTCCTAAGTTCACCGTACCAACCTTTTTAGGATCAGCTCCAGGGTTATCAGTAGCATGAGTCACATCAACTGCAATTCCAACATCAGGGTCTATTCCGTAACAGCTCGTTCTTGCACCTCTTAAGCCAATTTCTTCTTGAACAGTGCTGACACTATATAAAGCTACTGGGAAGTTTTTCTTTTTTGCGCCCTTTATTTTTGAATTAACTATTCTTAGAGCTTCCATTACTACATACAGCCCAACTTTATCATCACAACCTGGTGATGCTATCTTATCTTTACCTAGTTTAGTCACTCCAAGCTTATAAGTGATTGGGTCCCCTACATTTACTAGCTTTTTAACTTTGCTAGCCTCAAGTCCTAAATCTACCCAAACTTTACTTAAATCAATTTTCTTTCCTCTTTGGTCCGCGGGAACTAAATGAACTGGTGGATAGCCAATTACACCATCAATTGGTCCAGAGTCTGTGTGAATAACTAAATTCGTACCAGGTAAAACAGATGGGTCAATGCCACCAATTTGATTAACTGAGATATAACCTGTGTCTGAAATATGTGTAACCATTAAACCAATCTGGTCACAGTGCCCAGCTAGCATTACTTTGATTTTCCCTTTTGGATTAAAACAAGCAATTAAATTACCATGCACATCTACAGATACTTCATCAGAGAATTTAGAGATTCTCTTTTTTACTATTTTCTGAATATTGGTCTCGAAACCTGAAGGAGATGGTGTAACTAATAATTTTTTTAAAAAATCGTAATTGTCTTTTTTCATCTAATATACCTGTAATAAACTTTAGCAGAACTAACGTCCTAGCATCCCCTCTTTAAGAGATTTATTTGGTGGGTTTTTACCTAACCAAATCTTTAACAAAGCATCTGAAAAATCTTTTCCAGAAATTTCAGATAATTTCTTATTGTTTACCTTTGTAATAACTTTATTGCTAACAAAATCTATAGTCATAATATCATTTTCTTTAATGCCAACAACAGATTTAGTAAATTCAGCAATTTTTTCACTTATATTATTTAAATTTTCGTTATTTGATTCAAAACCTTTAACATAAGCATTTTTTATTTTCTTTGAGCTGACATCTCTTAGAAATTTCATAATTATTTTTTTGTTTTGGCTTGAAGAAATAATTTCAGAGGGATTGCTACTTTTAGATTCTAAATAAAGACCTGCTACATAGACTTTAACTTTAAAGATAGTAGCTTTTCTAATCCCTAATCCATTTAAGACTAAACTCTCTTGTTTATCTTTGAAATTTAGACCAGCTAAGTCTTTTGCATATACAAAATTACTATTCGTACTAACAAATAAAAAGGAACTAATTAGGATTAAGAATTTTATAGACTTCATTAATTATTCATATCACAAAAGTTAAGAAACAAAATAAATTCCTTCAATTAGAACATGATAATTATGCACCAAAACGAGATAAAAAAGGTGTAAGCGAGTGATGGGGGTCGAACCCACGACCTCCTGCTTGGCAAGCAGGCGTTCTAGCCACTGAACTACACTCGCATAAAGTAGTATTATAAAACATTTAAAACCGTTCAGTGTCTAGAACGCCAAAGGCGCAGTTATATTACGAGGCCACTGAACTACGCTCGCATATAAAAAAAATTCAAAACTACAGAAAAACCAACAAAATCCAAAGTGGTATAACACTCTGTACTGTGCTGTCAATTTAAAGATCTAGATTATATTATTAATTATATAATATTCCTAGTTCCTTAGACACATTCTTGGGAACGAGAGAAGAAACATCACCTTTATTTGAGGCAATATTTTTAACTATACTCGAGCTAATATAAGAGTATTTATCTGAGGCCACAAAAAAAACTGTTTCAGCATTATCATATAGCTTACGATTGATTAATGCCATTTGAGCTTCATACTCATAATCAGATACAGCCCTTAAGCCTCTAATAATTGCGTTAGCATTCACTTCTTTAACAAAGTCCACTAACAATCCCTCTAGTTTTATTATCTTAATATTATCAGTATTTGCTTCCCCTTCTAAGGCTGTTGCAACAATTTCTAATCTCTTATCAATGCTAAAAGCCGTTTTTTTAATTTTGTTTACAGCTACAGCTACATAAAGCTCATCAAATAAGACTAAAGCTCTTTTAATAATATCAACATGACCATTAGTAATAGGGTCAAAAGTTCCTGCATATACGCCAATTTTTTTATTCATAACCTAACCATACTAACTTTAGTATCTCCGTATACTTTATTAAAAATAATTTTTCCATTTTTAGAACCAGTTTCAAAAGAAGCATTAAAATCTTCAGCATTTTTTGATTCTTCAAATACAAAGATACTACTCTTATTCATATTTTTAGATAAAAAACTAAAAGTTTGATTTATATTAACTAGACCATATGGTGGATCTGCAAAAATAAGATCATACTCAGATGTGCATTTTTCTAAATATTTTTCAACATTAGTATTAAATACTTCAAAACTAGTTTCAATCTTAAACGAATCTAGATTATTTTTTAGCGCAGAGACTAGTATCTTATTCTTTTCAACAAAATCACAATGCTTAGCACCTCTAGAAATAGCCTCTATTCCTAATGCTCCTGAACCTGAATAAAGATCTAATACTGTAATATCTTTAAAATCTAGTCTATTTTCTAAACTTGAAAAAATAGCTTCTTTAATTCTCATAGTGCTAGGTCTAAAGTTATCTGCTTTAGGCACCTTGATTAACCTACTAGCTAAGAATCCCGAGACTATTTTCATAAATATTACTTTTAAGAGCTTATGTGTATAAAATTATACTTTTCACGTTAAAAAAACTAGAGCAAGAGGTTCATTCACTATAAAAAAACTAAAGATTTAGTTCCTCTTATAAAATGTCTTTTAAAATTCAAAATCAAAAACAATATTAAATAACTTTGCTTTAAATTATGGCTATGCTAAATCTCCCTGCTCTCACTCTTGTGAGGCGTTAGCTCAGTTGGTAGAGCAATTGCCTTTTAAGCAATGGGTCGTAGGTTCGAGCCCTACACGCCTCAAATTCTCATAATGGTATTAAGTAAAAGTACTTATGTTAATATTAGTAATAATCTTGATACTAATTATCTTAACTCAAGATATACAAATTTTTCCCTTATTTCTGTATTCACTAATTTATAAAAAGAAACAAAGAAATAAAGAAACAATCCCCAAAGATGTTAAGAGCACCTTCCTAAAAACAAAAGATAATAAATATATAGAACTTTGGCATGTACCTAGTGAAGAAAACAAAGAAGCAAAAAGTAAAAAAGGTACTGTTTTAATTTTTCATGGAAACGGTGAGCTTGTAGATACAAATGTCGACCAACAAAGATGGTTTGCTCAAAATGGTTGGGACTCTTACAGTTTTGATTACAGAGGCTACGGAAGAAGCACTGGATGGCCAAACGAGAAAGGAATCTATATAGATTCTGATACAGTCTATTCCTATTTACTAGAAGAAAAACAAATCAAGCCTGAAGATCTAATAATAGTTGGATACTCTGTAGGCTCAGCCCCTGCTGCGAGACTTGCAAGTATTATAAATCCAAAGACACTACTAATTATTGCAGGCTACTCAAACATTAAAGACGTAGCCAGAGATAGAGTTATCTTTAGACCAATAGTTCCTTTTATATGGAGTAAACTCTCTACTAAATCCTACATATCAAAACTAAATAAAACTAATTTAATTTTAACTCATGGCAAAACGGATAAAATAATTAAATTCTACCATATGGGCATTAATGCAAAGCATTATAAAGGTACAGGTAAAGTAGACTGCATAGAACATATGGAAGCTGATCATCTAGAAATTTTTTGGAAAACTAAAGAGCAAATACTAGAAAAACTGAATTCTTAATATAATTATTTATAAATAGTTTTCTTTCTTACATTTAATGATCCATGCTATCAAGTTCATAGACCACTAGCATTAAAGGAGATGGAGACTCTATGAGTTTTATTAAAATAAGTCTTTTAAAACTTAATCTGCTTAATATCTTAATTCTTTCAATTTTTTTAAATCCAATACTTAACGCTGAAGCATTTGCACAAGAAAACTGTATTAGTGATGAGAAAATACTCAAAATGATTGATTCTTTTAATAAATTAAAAAATGATGATAAGAAAAAAGTAATATGTAAGGACTTACTCTATTCAGCTAGATGTATTTCGCTTGAGAATTTTCAGACATTTATGCAAGCAACACCTATTGCTCTTAAGTGTTTTACTTATGTTGGAGCAGAGGTAAAACAAAGTTTTGAAAATATCGCTAAAACACTAAGTGGTAAAAATTAGAAAGTTAAATTATTATTGAATTTTTTAATAAAATAATGCTACCCAATAATATTTAGATATAATAATATTTATCTTAATACATTGAATTTCATTTCACCTAGATCTTATACCATGAGGTTAATAAATGCAGAATAAACAAAAAATCAATTTAATATTGACAATACTACTTGTATTCTTATTGAGTGCATGCTCATCCACAGAAGATTTTCTTGAAGATTTAAATAGTGATGATATCGAAGATATTAATAATTCTGATGTTACCGATCTTTTATTAAGCTCTAACTGTGGAGTTAGGACAGACTTAGGTTTTCGTAACCCACAAACAGAGGCATCGTTTGTTCAGGTTCAAGTTCTTAGAAGTGATACTGCAATTGTTACCCTTTTAGACGGTGGCAGACTATTAATTAAATTTCATGGCGTAACTTCTACAGGAGTTGATGGCTTAAGAGTCCAAAACGGAATCGATCTTTTAAATCAAGAATTAGCAAGTGGAGCTTATTTTATAAGCTCAGGCTTGCAGTGTCCTTTTACTTTTTCTGATGGTGGAGCAGGTAGTTTAGGACAACTTTTTACCTTAGGTAACCAGAGTGTAAATGAATTAATGATTGAGATGGGTGCTGTAGTGTCTTCTATCGATATATGTGACGGTGATCAGCTCTCCCAGTGTTATCAAAGCATTACACCTATAATAGTTGAGCCAGAAGTACCCGAAGTAATAGCTGAGCCCGAAGTGCCAGTCGAAATTATTACAATAGAAAATGACTTTAATGACGATTCTTCAGGACTAAACCCTCCTTGTAGCTCTCTTGCTTTTGGTGATGGTAGAGGAGGAGATCTATGGCTTTACGAAAGTGAGAGTACAGGAACTCCAGTTTACTTGCTCAATAGCGGTTGGCAATTTCCTGCAACTGTTGAAGCTGAACTAACAAGTGGTGGTTTTTCACAAGCTAACTTCACCGGTTTTGATAATCCAGATGCTGATGGAAGATTTAGACCTCATTTTAGATTTTCTCGTGACTGCACTGCTTTTACAGGCATGCTAATAGTAAGAGATGCAAATCAAACTTGTGAAGTTAATTTACCAGCTAATGTTTGTAGCCGTATTGACTAATGAAGTATAGACTTAATCTAAAAGTTTTAAGTCATTATAAAATTTAGTAAATGACATTAATGATAAATTACAGATTGAAACAGTAAATACTAGTGCCTTTAATTTAAAGATAAAGAAGAATTTTATGAAGAATTTTTTTTACCTAACTTATATTGCTTTTTTTGTTTCTTGGTTTGTTTTAATTTTTATTGACTATTATTCAATTCGTTATAGCGGTTTTGATACTGGCATATATGCACAACAAGTTTCGAATTTATTATATCATGGCACTTTAAAGAATACACTTACTGGAAAGGTTGCCTTAGCTAATCACTTTACTCCCAATATTTTCTTACTTTCTCCATTTTTTTTGATTTTTGATAGTTTTTTAATACTTCCTATTTTTCGTCTAATAGCATTTTTTATTTGCCCAATTATTTTACTTTATATTTCGAAGGAAATACTTCCTAAAGAAAACAACTCAATATACGTAGTGCCAATAATGTGGATTTTTTCTAAATTTATTGGAAAGATACTTCTTTTTGAATTCCAAGTTTCTACACTTTCCCCTCCATTTATACTTTTAGCCTTTTTATTTATTATAAAAAAAAGATATTCTCTACTTTTATGTACTATGCTTTTTCTACTTGGTTTTAAGGAACATCTTTGTTTGGTTTGGATAAGTCTAGGAGCTTACTTTTATCTATACGAAAATAAAAAAAAGCTAGGAGCAGGAATTGTATTTCTTGGAGTTCTAATTGGGGCCCTTATTTATTTCATCGTCATGCCTTCTTTTAGTGATGCTAGTGAATTGTCTCATATAAGCCGTTTTGGCCCATTTGAGCTTTTAAAAGATAAATTCATGTTATTATTCATGGGACTTGTCTCGGTGGGCTTTCTGCCTTTATTTTGTCCAAAAAGTCTATTTATTATTCTTCCTGTGTACTCTTTGTCGCTCATTTCCAATAGCGAGCTTATGATATCATATAAGTTTCACTATCAAGACATAGGACTTACAGTTTTATATTTTTCATCCATCCTAGGTTTGAGACGTATTATGTTATTTGATTCTTGGTTGCAAAAATTTCAAATATTTTCAGCTATTAATATAAAAAATAAACGTCTAGTAGTAGTTTTTGCTATTTTTATAATTGCATTTAACAATTCTTATCCTTTTTTAAAGATTAAAAAATATTGGCCAAGTAAAGATCAATTAAGTTTAGTAAATGAAGTCGAAATATTTTCAAAATCAATAGATAAAAATCAAGTCATTGTCACTTTAGATTCCTTAGCTCCATACTTCTTTAGACAAAAACAATTATATTCTTTCAAATCACTTGATTTTTTAAAAAATATGCCAGCAAATTCTACAATAGTTTTTGCAGATGGAGTTAATACTTGGCCATTTTCTAGTAACGACTATAAGCTTCTCTCTAATAAAATTAGTTTAGACTCTTCTTATAAAAAGCATGATAATTCTTTTTCTCACCTTAAAGTTTTTTTAGATAAAAAGTTAGAATAAAATTTAGTTTAACGTACTTTACTTCACTGTAACTGCTGTGTGTTTAAATTGAAAATTACAGAAAGTATGTTTATTTACCTTTTTCATTGCTCACCTCGTATATAATTTAATAAATAGAAGTGTCCACTTTTAGGGGGGAAGTACAGTGTCTGCTTATACGAATTGTTATCAAACGATTATAATTTATCTATACCTACTCCACCTATAGGATTAACTATATTTCTGCTACTAAAACTTGCAATCATCGGTTTACCTTCAGTAATTGCTTTTTGAACATCGGGGAGTTGTAGAGATGCTTTATGAGATTCTTCGCAATCCCAAACTTCAGTAATCCAAATCCCTATTTCGTCAGTTGTATCGGCTGCAACTACATAGAGTTTACAACCTGACATTTTTTTTGTTCCGTTGATTAATATCTCAATAAGTTTTTCTCGATAGCCTTCCGTTGAATCAATTTTACTAATTAGTCCATACATTTTTAATCCTATCCATAAATATACAAAAGTTTGATAACGTTAAAAAACACTGGATTTGCGCCGCAGGTGCGAAATCCAGTGGTTTATATTGTTATACCACGAATCCACTACTTTTGACTTTGTAATATATTTAGAGTGGCCTTTGCCCTCTTAGCTATCTCAAGCCATGATTCGTTACTCTGAAGTGCCTTTAAACCCTCTTCTGGGCTTGGTAATTTTTTTGAGTTAAATTCATAAAATTTATTAAAACTGGCTAAAACTTCTAGCTCACTTGCAGAAAATGCCTGCTTAAAATCTTCTGTTAGGTGGTAAAAATCATCGAACCACATACAAACAAGTTCTGATGGCACATCAGCAATAGGTACATTTTCTTGATACTCGAGTTGATTTTCTAATGAGGATAATAGTTCTAAAAGCTCAATAGCATTTTTTCGGAAGGAAGTTTTTTCAGATTCTTTCATTATAATCAACAAATTTGGCTAAGTGGTATAACGTGCCTAGAATACGGGTTTTTTGCACGCAGGGCAAAATCACGTGATTTGTATTGTTATATGGCGTACGTGCTTCATGTCTCCTTAAAAAAATGGCCTTCCTATTTTCGAAAGGCCATTTTCTGAGAAATTAAAAAGTAACTCAATTTATTTCCCAAAACCACTGCCCTGTCGGTCTTTA
>CAYOZL010000003.1:0-37190 GCA_964408435.1 uncultured Bdellovibrionales bacterium
AATTAGCATAATTTTTATTTTCTTTATTTTAGCTTCCATTTTTTACGGAGGAGCAAATGGAAAAATGAAAGAAGTTACTGATGCTAGCTTTACTGCAGCAAAATCAGCAGTAAATCTTTCAATTGGTCTAATTGGAATTATGGCTCTTTGGTTAGGGCTAATGAGAATTCTAGAAGCAGGCGGATTAATTCTTTCAATTGCTAGAGGCTTAAAACCAATTATGTCTTGGCTCTTTCCAGAAGTTCCAATTAATCACCCTGCAATGGGTGCAATGATTTTAAATATTTCTGCTAACATGCTTGGCCTAGGAAACGCCGCAACTCCTTTTGGCTTAAAAGCAATGAAAGAATTAGACAAGCTTAATCCAGTAAAAGGAACAGCAAGTAATGCAATGTGTTTATTTCTTGCGATTAACACTTCTAGTATTGCCTTATTACCGCTTGGAGTAATAGGTGTTAGAGCTGCTGCAGGAGCTAGCTCACCTGAAGCTATTTGGATTCCTTCAACTATTGCCACTCTTTGCTCTACATTAGTTGCAGTTTTTGCTGCAAAATTTTTTGCGACAAAAGAAGAAAGAACTAACAAAGACCTGAATAAAGAAGAAGTAGAGATCGATAACGAGATAAATGAAAACTATGAAAAATTTCTTAAAAAACCAAACATCATTGAAAAACAATTTGTTCTAATCTCTGTAGCTTCATTAGTTTTATGTTTTTTTATTAGCAAAAGCTCGATTAGCGACTTACCTACATGGCTTCTACCTACTTTAATGCTTCTAATTGTAAGTTACGGTGTTAGCAGAGGAGTTAAAATTTACGAAGCTGTTACAGATGGTGCAAAACAAGGCTTTGATTTAGCAATTAGAATAATTCCTTTTCTAGTTGTAATACTTGTTGCAATTGGAATGTTTAGAGCATCTGGTGCAATGCAGTTTGGCGCTAAAATTTTAAATCCTCTTACTTCATTAATCTGGATGCCTGCAGAAGTTCTACCTATGGCAATTGTTAGGCCATTATCAGGAACAGGTGCTTTTGGAGTAATGAGCGAGATTATTAACAATGCTCCTGATTCATACTCTTCTTATTTAGCTTCAGTGATTATGGGAAGCACTGAGACTACTTTTTACGTGCTAGCTGTTTACTTTGGCTCTGTTGGAATTACAAAAGTTAGGCATGCCGTAGTTGCTGCTATCTTAGCTGATATTACTGGGGTAGTAGCTTCTTGTTTTCTAACTAAAATTTTTTATTAAAGAGCAATATCACCACTACTTGTTTTACCTATCAAAAAACTATAGTTTCTTAGCTCGCCCTTTGACATTCTTTGTTTAAGTAAAAAATTAACACCTAGCTTTTCATTTCATTAAAGCAAGGTGTTAGACCGTTAAGGTTTTTCATCTTGTGAGTCCGATTCCTCCTCTTACGAGAGACCCATGTTTATTTTCAAGGATGACTTCCCCTTTGACCCTAGAAAAGTCATAAAACGCTACTACTTAGTAATTTCTATGTTAGTTGGGCTGACCTATGCAGTAACTTTGCCTGGGCAATCATCTGGAATAATGTTGTTTGTTTCAGGCTTAAAAGAAGCATCTAAATTTAACGACATGACAATTGGCGTTATGTTTCTGATTGCAACAATTTTAACCGGAGCAGTCTTAAGCTTCTTTGGCAATATTCAAGATAGAATTGGAGAACGTAAATACATAAGCTTTGTATGCATTGCAATTGTAATCTTACTACTTCTTATTGCTTCTTCTAAGAAACTAATAACGCCAGGAAATAATGTCTTTAACTTTTTTCTTATTACTTCAATGTTCTTTTCACTAAGATCTATTGTCCAAGGCTGTTTACACGGTTGTGGGGCAAAACTCTTAGCCAAGTGGTTTGTCAAACGTGGCCTTGTAAGTATTCCAATTTGCATAATTTTTAGTGTCTTTTGGAGTTTCGCACTACCTGAGATCTTCAATATAATTAAGAGCAGCTCCTGGGAAGCGGCATACCAAAAAATGGCACAGTTTTTTTGTTTCGTTGGGCTAATTTTTTGGCTTTTGTATCGAGATGCTCCAGAAAAAAAGAAATTATCAGATACAGGTATGACACTAAAGGAAGCAAAGAAAGTAAGAATGCTTTGGTTAGTAAGTTTAACATTCGCTATTGCCACCTTAGCTTCAACAGGAACTTTCATACATATGGCGGCACTATTTGAAAGCGCTGGCAAAAATGAATCAGAACTAATTGAGGTAGTGCAGTGGATGTTTTCTTCAACATTAGCATGGTTGCTAATCCTAGGACCAATCAGTGATAAGTTGAATGTAAAAATGGTACTGATTTGCGTGTTTCTCACTGCTAGCTGTACGGCTTTAGGTATCGCTTTTATTCAGAGCTATTTTGCTAAGTTTCTATTAATAGCAGGACTTGGTGGAACAGCTGCTACGTATACAATTGCATTTTCCATAGTCTGGCCAAAGATTTTTGGCACTGCACACCTTGCTGAAATTACTGGATATGGAAGTAGAGTAATTTTATGCTTTAGTGGGTTCTCACCTTTTTGCTTTGAAATCGTTAAAACGATAACAGGAAGTTACTCAGGGATGGGGTACCTCATTCTAATGCTTATTGGCATCAATTCATTTTTTATACTTACTAATAAAACACAATAAGGTTCTACGGTCTTACGCCTCACTTAATAATCTACTAACTAAATCTTCTGCACACTCACTTGAACTGATTAACCCCCTTGAACCATGCGCAACGTTGAGAAACACCCCTGACTCAATTTCACTAACTATTGGCATTCTATCTTTTGTAGTAGTTCTTATACCGACTCTATAATCAACAGCTTCAAGGTTTCCTAAGTCTGCAACATTAGATTGTAGCTTAAAAATTAAATCTTTTGTTTGTTCGCTATTCTCTTCCATTGAAAGACTATCATGATCGTAGCTTGCACCTATTAAATGCATGCCATTTTGTTCAGGCATTATATAACCTTGATGACAAAATACATGTTTTAGTTTTGATAGCTTCGGATTTGATTTAACAAAAGCTAGCTGCCCTCTGTTAACATTAATCTCTAAATTTGGATAAAATTCCTTTGCTTCAAAAGCATTTGCTATAATTATTTTTTCATAACTACCTAGAAGTTCCTTCTCTTTAGAGTATAAATTAAAGCTATCTTGGCTTCTCTCAAAACTAGTTACTTTTTTATTTAATATTAAATTTGTTTTACCCAGCGTGCCTTTTTTAAGGGCAAACTCACAATATTTTTTTGGATCAATCCAACCAGAATTAGGAAAATGAAAACCATTTTTATTAACTTTAAAACCTAAGAGCTTAGATAACTCTTCAGCATTTAAAGCTCTAGCGAAACTCTCATCAAAATTTAAATCTTTAAAATTTGAAAAAGCTTTTTCCTGAGTTTTACCAATTGCCAACCTAATAACACCTGCCTTTGAAGAGGAGTGCTGAGAAAAAAAATCTTTCCCATCTAGTATTCTCCTAACTAAACCATGTGCATTTAAAAAGAATTCACTCCTTTGATTATGCTCAGCTGAGAGGTAAGGCATCATCACACCAGCTGCAGCTCCTGAAGACTGTGACGCTATAGAATTGTTCTTTTCAAACACATCACACACAATGCCTCTTTGAGACAAAGATAAAGCTGTTAAACTCCCCGCAAGCCCTGCTCCTATAATTGCAACTTTCTCAGGAATTTTAATCTTAGTTCTATTTCCTGGAAATTTTCCAACAATCATTTCTCTTTTTTTTCCAAAACCTTTTTTCAAACTAATTTCAAAGCCTGCAGATTTAAGACCATCTTTAACAATTCTTGCTGCTGAGAAAGTTGCAACACTTGCTCCTTTATTTGATTTCTCAGATATATTTTTAAAAATATTATCACTCCACATCTCAGGATTCTTTGATGGAGCAAAACCATCTAGATACCAAGTATCGATATTTGGATTTAACCTGTGAAGATAATCATTTGCATCTCCGTAACAAAGATTTAGAAAAACTTTATACTCTGGGAAATTAACTCTATGGAAACCTGGAAAATTATCTGGCAAGTTATTAACTAACTTTTCTCTAATCTCTTTTAGTTCAAGCCACATACTTAAGGCTTTATTAATTACTGAAGATTCTAATGGATGCTTTTCAAATGAGTAATAGTTTAGAATTCCCTTATTTTTAGAGTTAAGCCAGTGATGAGCTGTATTTATAAAATTAAGACCTGTTCCAAAGCCTAATTCAGCGATGTTATAAACTTCAGTCTCTCTCCAACGACTTGCTAAGTCATTTGAATCAATAAAGACATATGAACTTTCATTTAAGCCATTTTCTTTAGAAAAGTAGATATCACCGAAATCCTCATTCTCAGGAGTATTATTCTCTTTCCAAGATATATTAGCCTTTTTAAGCATGGCTATTTATAGCAAATTCTAATATTTTGTCTCTCTATGACTGAACTATCCACATGGGGTGAAAAAACTAAATTCTTTTATGAATTAACCCCCGACATCATTCTTAATACTGTTGAAAAGCATGGATACACCTGCACAGGTAGATGCAATGGATTAAACAGTATGGAAAATAGAGTTTATGAAATAGAAATAGACTCCAATTCAAATATAAGGGCAGACCATTTTATTATAGTAAAATTTTATAGACCAGGTAGATGGACAAAAGAACAAATACAAGAAGAGCATGATTTTCTTTTTGGTTTAAAAGAAGTTGATATTCCTGGAGTCGCTCCTATTAAAACAGATGGCATTTCTGTTTTTGAGCTAAAAGATTTAAAAATATACTATTCTATATTTCCTAAAATTATGGGTAGAAACCCACAAGAGTTAATAGAAGAACAGCTTTCTATAGTTGGAAGACTTCTAGCTAGAATGCATAACGTAGGACAGGAGCTAAATGCAAAACATAGAATTAAACTAACTCCTGATACATACGGCAGACAAAGTTTAAAACATATAGAAAATGTAATTCCAGATAATGTTAGAGATAGATATTTAGATATAGCAGAAGAAATTTGTGATATCTCCTCAGAGCTCTTTCAAAAATACCCATCACAATTAGTCCACGGCGATTGTCATTTTGGTAATCTTTTATTATCTGATGAAGGATTTTTCTGGGTTGATTTTGATGATTGTGTAATTGCGCCACCAGTTCAGGATTTATGGCTACTATTTCCAGGCAGGGATGATTACTCTGAAGAACAGCTAGAAACCTTAATTAAAGCTTATGAGGAAATGAGGGCTTTTGACTGGGATTCATTGGAGCTAATTGAATCGCTAAGGTCTCTTAGGATGATTCACTTTACCGCATGGATATCTAAAAGATGGGATGACCCAGCATTTAAAAGAGCGTTTGTAGAGTTTGGAACTCCTAAATATTGGAATGAGCAAATCTTCTTATTGCATGAGCAGTTAGAGTTTATTTAGCCAACACAAAGAACTCAGAGCACAAAGAGACACAGAGAAAGATTTTATCTTTTTCTACCTTCGTTATTTCTTCTAATTGTTCTGCTGCTTCTTCCTATAGACGAATTTCTATTGAAGCTAAAGTTACTGCCTTTTAATCTTGCTCTGACAAACTCTACGAAATCTTTTGTATAGTTTCGAACGAATTGATTTGCTTCTCTCTCACTTCTTGGAATTTGATTTGCAATTTGTCTAGCTGATCTTTTTAAATCTGACTTTGCAGAGTCGTATTGCTTTTTAGTATCTTCAATTGTTGCTTTAGTTTGTTTGTAAGTTCTATTTACTTCGTTTAGAGAATCTCCTAATCCGGAAAGTCCTATATCATCTAAACTATCAAATCCTAAATCCTTTGCTGTTTTTACTAGGGAGTTTGTTGAGTTAATTCTACTGGTAGTTCTAGGGAGAGCTCTAGCTTTGTTGCTAAATTGAGAGCTACCAAATCCTTTTTTTGAACCAAAATCAAAACCCGAAATACTTTTAGTCGCTTCAGCTACTGCATTATTAATTTTTGCAGACCTCTGATTAAGCTTGTCAGTGTCACAAGAAGTGAGAAAAAAAATAGATATTATTAGTATTATACGCATATTAGTATTGTGATTATATTATCATGCTTTGTGCACTATAATCTAGAATGCATGAAAATTGGCAATAAAACTGCTTTCTAGCTCCCAAAAAGACTCATTGCTTGAATAAGAGGTGTTTAAGCTTTAACTTAATAAGGATGAAAAGTACTAGAGTAAACTGCAAGGACTGTAATAAAGAATTTAATATCAACTTTTTTGAAATTAAATTTTTATCTAAACTTTCTCCAAAAATAAATGAAAAGATAGAAAACCTACCTCTCCCTAAACAATGCCCAGGTTGCAGAGAAAAAAACAGAATAGCATTTAGAAATGAATTTAATTTTTTTAAAAGAAAATGTTCGTTAACTAAAAAAACAATAGTTTCAATCTACCCAGAAGATACGGAATTTCCAGTCTATGACCAAAAAGTTTGGTGGTCTGATGATTTCGATCCTTATGAATATGGGAAAGATTTTGACTTTAGCAAAACTTTTTTTGAGCAGTACAATGAATTAAATAAAAGAGTTCCTAAATTTGCTATTGGAAATGCAAAAAGCGAAAACTCTGAATACACTAACTATTCAGCAGAGAATAGGAATTGCTATATTTGTGCAGGCTCTTCTTTCAATGAAAATTGTTATTACTGCTCAAGAGTTACAAACTCAAAGTATGTTTGTGACTCTTATAGTTTAGATAAATGTGAATATTGTTATTTTTGTGCAAGTTCTAGCACTCTTTACGGCAGTGCATATTCAATTAACTGCCAAAGCTCTTCTAACTTATTTCTCTGTGATAACTGTGTTGGTTGCAAAGATTGTTTTGGGTGCACAGATTTAAATGGTTCTCAGTATTGCATTTTCAACCAACAGCTAAGTAAAGAAGATTACATAAATAAAAGAAAAGAATTACTAGAACAGTTTAATCGAAACGAATTAAATATAAGCGAGCTAAGATCTAAAAGAGAAAAATATATTGTTGCCTGTGAAGATTGCAGTGGCAATCAATTAATGAATAGTAAAAATTGTAAAAGCTGTTTTGGGCTTAAAGAAAGTGAAGATTGCTTAAATGTGGGTTGCGGCACTATGGATAAAGACTGCTTAGATAGTAGCTTTATGGATAAGTGCGAGCTTATGTATTATTCAACAAATCTAATTGGAGACTATAGAGTACTTTTTGCTGCTCATGTTTGGTACACGAATGACAGCATGTATGTAATGAATTCTTTTAATTCTGATAACATTTTTGCTTGTTCTGGAATTAAAAGAGGGCAGTATTCAATATTAAATAAACGCTATAGCAAGTCTGACTATCATAAACTTGCTAGTAAGATTATTGCTCATATGAAAGAAACTGGTGAGTGGGGAAGTTATTTTCCCTTAAAACTATCTCCTTTTGCATACAACAGCACAGTTGCAAATGATTACTACCCTATGAGCAAAGAAGAGATACTTAATGCAGGCCTTAAGTATCAGGAGATAGAGAACACTAAGTCTAATTCTGATTTAAAAAAATGTGTGGTCTCAGGAAAAAACTTTAAAGTAAGCGAACATGAATTAGAAATATGTAATTTCTTTGAAATCAACCCGCCTAATAAATGCTACGATGTTAGAAGAAATGAGTTGTTAGCAAATTTTAAGCAAGCACTATCTAATTATACACTGCCAAACTATGCTTAACCAAAACACTCACTCTACATAGTAAAAATACTTTCTTAGATTTTCTACTTTTTCTCTCTTAACTTTTCTATAAGGCCTGAAATACCATCTTTATCTACAATCGACCCAAACTCTCTTCTATAGTTAGTTACCAGACCAATGTTTTCGATAATTACATCATAAACTTTCCAAGCATCTTTTTTAACTCTTAAACGATAATCAATTGTTGCTTCTTGACCATCATAATCAACAAGTGTTTTAACTACAGATGTTTTAGGACTAGTGCTTTGTTCAGAATCAACTTTAAAGCTACTTTTTTCTACATTCTCTCTAATTTTTTTAATATAATTTGTAGCCAACAAGTCACTGAAAAGATCTACAAACTCAAGCCTTTGAGATTCACTGGCGTGCTTCCATTTAGCTCCAAGACTTCTTCTAGACATTTCTCTAAAATCAAAAAGAGGACTAATTACAGTAAAAAGTTTTTTATCAATTTGTTTATCAGTTAACTTACCTTTGTTCTGCTCAACAACTCTTTTAATTTCATCAACTGTTGTTCTTACTGTATTAGATGCTTTATCTAATGCGAAACTAGGAGTGACAGTAAGAAAACTAACACCACAAATAAAAAGAAATATTAAAGTTTTTTTAATCATTGTTTCTACCCTTTTGTAAAATCTACTCATCCTTATTCATACTATGAACAAACTTACCTACTAATTCTTCAAACTCTATTGCTGACTCTGTATCAATTATATAACTACCGTCAGTTAATAATTCTTCTGCTCCACCAGGAGAGATTTTAATATACTTATCCCCGATTATTCCTTTCGTTCTAATCTGAGCGATATCGTCTTCTCTAAGCTCTTTATCTTTATCAATATTTAGACGCACTAAGGCTTGAATATCATCTAGTAAAATTTCTTTTACACTACCGATTTTAACTCCTGCTATTTCCACTGGAGCACCGTTTTTTAAACCTGCGATATTACTAAACTTAGCTACTACTTCGTAACTATTTGAATTGCTTAGTCTAATACCAGCGATATTAAAACAAAGGTAAGAAAAACAGATACACCCAATAATTGAGAAAACCCCAACCCAGAACTCTGTTAAATATGATTTTCTTGGTAATTCTACTTTATCTGCCATTTGTTTCTCTCTTCTGTTTTTAAGCTCGCCTAAGCTATAGAAATGGGACCTTCAATCTCACCTTTATAAAACTGACTAACTATTTCATTATCATTATCTACAAATCCATCAATTGATCCATTAAATTGCACTTGGCCTTTGTAAAGCATTACTATTTTATGACAAATTTGAAATACCTCTGGAATTTCATGACTAATCACAACACCTGTAAAGCTACTAGTCTCTTGTAATTCAGCTATTAGTTCGTATATCTCTTGGCCAACCTTTGGATCTAGCCCTGTGTTTGGCTCGTCAAAAAATATAAACTCTGGCTCTGTGACTAAAGCCCTTGCAATACCCACCCTTTTTCTCATTCCAATTGAGACTTCACCAGGTAAATAACTTTCATATCCCGCTAAGCCAACATCTTCTAATAGTTTTGCGGATTTAGAAAAAATTTCATTTCTAGTTCCCTGCTTACGATACGTAAGAGGAAAAGCAACATTTTCAATTAAACTAAGTGAATCAAAAAGAGCAGCGGACTGAAATAAAACTCCCATAGTTGAGCAGATATCTAATCTCTCATCTACTGATTTTGCCGCAGTCATTGACCTGTCACCAATTAAAATCTCTCCACTGTCAGCTTGTAACAAACCAGTAATTAGTTTTACTAAAACGCTTTTCCCTGTTCCACTTGGTCCTACAATTGCAGTAGTAAGTCCTTTAGGAATCTCCATACTGATATTATTTAGAACAACTTGTGTGCCAAAACTTTTTGTTAAATTAGAAATCTTAATCATAAGCCAATGAAATGCTAGTCTAAGAAAATCTGAGTTAATATAGAAGTTAAAAAGTAATCAGTGACTAAAACTAATACTGAAGAAGTAACAACAGCACTAGTAGTTGCAGCATTTACTCCTACTGCACCAAAACCACATTTCCAGCCGTTATAACAAGCTATCCACGCTATTATTAAGCCAAATACTATAGACTTAACAAAACCAGAAATTACATCGATGCTAGTAACAGACTCAATCATTACAGACATAAAAGTTCCTGAAGGTAAGCCTAGAGAAAAAACAGCAACTAAGTAACCACCAAAAATTCCAACCACGATAAACATTGCAGTTAAAAGTGGCACGCAAATTAAACTAGCAAGAACCCTTGGCACCATTAAATGGTGTATTGGATCAACTGCCATTGAACGTAGAGCATCAACTTGTTCTGTAATCTTCATTATTCCAAGCTCAGCAGTCATTGCAGAACCTGCTCGACCATTTACCATTAAGGCTGTAAGCACTGGGCCAAGTTCTCTAATTAAACTAAGCGCAATTGCAGAACCCGTAAATGCAGTAGCTCCAAACTTCGATAAGGTATACTCACCTTGAACAGCTAGAACAGCTCCAGTAAAGCCACCAACTAAGGCAACAACTGAAGTAGACATAAAGCCGATGTGATACATCTGTTTTAAGAATTGGGAAAATTCATATGGTGGCTTAAATGCACTTATGAAAACTCTAAAAATAAAGAGGAAACAAGAGCCAATACTGGCTACTTTAGTAACTACATAGTCTCCAATTTTTACAACACTTGATCGCATAATAAGTTAATATATCTACCCCTTATAGCCTTTTGCTACCAGATAAAACTCTTTTGACGATTTTCTAGTGCTTGCTAACACTTCTCTTTTAACTTTATTGAAAGATTTTCTCATTTCAAGAACTAGCCTATCGGTATCGTTTCCAGGAAAAATTTTAGCAACAAAGCTTCCTCCTGTTTTCAAACTGCTAGTAGCACAATAATAGGCAGATTCTACTAAACCAGCGGCCCTAAGAGCATCAGCAAACTTAATTCCACTCAAATGAGGGCTTAAATCAGAAATCACCAAGTCGACTTTACCATCACAATATTTAAGAATTAATTCATAAGTATCCGCATCAGTAATATCTCCCTTTATTAGCTTAACACCACTAATCGGGGCTACATCTTCTAAATCAGCACCTATTATCTTTGCATCCGAGCCCACTTTTCTTTTCACTACCTCTAGCCAGCTTCCAGGGGCACAGCCTAAATCGAGCACAGAGTTTACAGACTTAAATAGCGAATGTTTTTTATCTAATTCGAGTAACTTATAAGCTGCTCTAGAACGATAGCCTTCGCTTTTTGCCTTTTTATAGAAATGATCTTTTCGGTCGTAAGTAGCCATAATGCTTGCCTTATTTTAAATTTTGGTTTGATAGCTTCTCTTTATTTTACCAAAATTTCAAATAAGGCAAGCATTTTGCTTTTTCCGCTGCGCTCAGCAAAATTTATTTAGTCAATAAATTTATATACTTAAGGCAAAAATTCAATATTTAACTAATAAAAACTATTGCCTTGTTTCTAGTATTTTTCTATATGTAAATTTATAGAAACAAAACAAAGAAATAATAAACAGAGAAACAAATACTATGAATATAATCAATACCATCATTGCAGAACCAGTAATAGGAGCAGAGCTAATTACCATACTCCTTTTATGCATGTATATAGTCAGAGATAACTGTTTTACCTCAAGCACTATAGAAAATCCCTCAAACTTTAATAACAGAGCTAATAATAAAGCGATTAATAGGATTTACAGTAAGAATCCTAGAAATTTTAAAAAATTCAAAGCAGTCTAAATCTTATCCCATTAAATTTTGTCCTCCCTAGTTAGCACATCGAAAAATGTGCTAACTTTTTCATTCTATGAAGCCCTACTTAAATGACTTAAATGAATCCCAACTAAAAGCTGTGCTCCATGAAGATGGTCCAATGCTAGTTTTTGCAGGAGCTGGAAGTGGAAAAACAAGAGTTCTAACTAGAAGAATATGTAACTTAATAGATAATAACCTGGCGTATCCAGAAAATATTTTTGCAGTAACTTTCACAAACAAAGCTGCAAACGAAATGAAAGAAAGAGTTTTTTCTATGCTTGGCAGAGCCCCTAGATATGTTTCTACTTTTCACTCAGCATGTGCAAAGATACTTAGAGAAAACGCAAGGCTACTTGGCTTCAGACCAGACTTTACTATTTACGATCAAAAAGAGTCTCTTTCTACAATTAAAAGAATTTTTAAAAACCTAAAAATCAATTCAAAAGAAATAACTCCATCTGAAGTACAAAGAAAAATAGATAGGGCAAAAAATAATTACTTATTCCCTGATCACTTTAGAAACTCAGAAACTTTTTACGACAGAGAACAAAATATAATAATAGCTGACATCTATGAAGCTTACCAAAAAGAGCTTTTACAATGTAACGCAATGGATTTCGGCGACCTTATATGCCACGTAGTTACTTTATTTATTCTAGAAAAAGACACTCTTAATAAATATAAAAATAGATTTAAATATGTACTAGTAGATGAGTATCAAGATACAAATATAGTTCAGTACAAATTGTTAAACCTACTAACAAAAGACAGTCAAAATCTTTTCGTTGTAGGAGATGATGATCAATCTATATACAGCTTTAGAGGGGCAAACATTGCAAATATAGACTCTTTTAAAAGAGATTACCCGGAACATGAGATTTGCATACTAGATATTAACTACCGCTCTACTAAAAACATCCTAGATGCCGCAAATGCAGTAATTGCTCATAACGACAGTAGAGAAACTAAATATTTAAAGACAGATAGAGAAGACGGCGAAGCAGTTAATTTAAAATCAGCGGAGTGTGAAGTTAGTGAAGCACAATTCATAGCGCAGACTATTAAAACAGGGGACATTCCCCTAAACGAAATTGCCATATTCTACAGAACCAATGCGCAATCGCGTGCTCTAGAAGAAGAGCTTTATCATCAATCTATTCATCATAGAATTTTTGGTGGGCAAAGATTTTACGATAGAAAAGAAATTAAAGATATTATTGCTTACTGCAGACTTGCATTAAATAACGATGATAATGAATCTTTTATTAGAGTAATAAATGTCCCAAGTAGAGGCTTTGGAAAAACTTCTTTAAATCACTTACTAAAAAAAGCAAAAGACGAAGAAACTTCACTTTTTAAAGCTAGCCTAACTAAAGTAAAGGGCCTAGGAACTAGAGCAGATAAAAGCTTAAACTCCTTTACTAAACAAATAGAGAAATACAGCTTATTAGCCAATAAGGTTAATAATAATGAGTTAGAACTTTCAGAGTTTCTACAAAATATTATTGAAGACTCAGGTTATTTAAACTCACTGAAACAAAACGTTGAGGACATAGACAGAGTAGAAAATGTTTTAGAACTCCTATCTGTTGCAAACTCTTTTAGCCAAAAAAACAAAATCGAAGAGAGTGAAGAAGAACTACCGATTCTTATTGCCTTTTTAGAAAGAGCTAGTCTTAATTCCTCACTCGATAAAAACTCTGGGAAAGACTCTGAGCAAGACTATGTATCATTAATGACCCTGCACTTAGCTAAAGGCTTGGAATATGAAATGGTTTTTCTTTGTGGCTTAGAAGAAGGCATACTGCCTCATAGTAGAAGCTTAGAAGACTTAGAATCATTAGAAGAAGAAAGAAGACTTTGTTATGTAGGAATTACTAGAGCAAAAAGTTCTCTTTACTTAAGTTACGCAAGGGATAGAAGTAATACAAGTTATAATACTTGGAATTTTGGAATTTGTTCTAGATTTTTAGGAGAAATCCCTGAAGAACACATAGAAATAGTTTAAAAAAATAAAACTTTTATTTTCCCAGCTTTTTTCTCATTTCCTTTAACTTCTCAAGTTGCTTTTTCATTTCTTCCATTTGCTTAGGATCCATTTTCTCACGTCTTTCCTCGGCTTCTTTCATCATATCATTTGTATTATGCTTGCTACCATCTGGTAAAATCGTGTCACCGGCTTTCATCTCCGGAGGACAGGGGCCTATATGTTTTGAAGTAATGGTTGTTACAGATGCTTCTTTACCTAGTGTGATACTATCTGTATTTGTTTTAATTTCCACTGTATATTCGCTGCTAAAATCACCGCTTATTGTAGAGACAGATGACATTTTAAAAGCTCCAAAATCGCAACTACTTTTAGAAACATAAGTGCTACCTACTTTTTCTATTGGAACCCTCTGACACATTCCTTCAGGCATCATTTTTTTTGCTCTTTCCATCATCTCTTTTAGGTTCTGATTATCACCCATGCAAAATTTAGATGTTTCGGCTTTATCACCATTTACAGTTGTACCCTTCCATAAACCAGGTTTTATCTCTGGCATATCTAATGCAAAAACATTAACAGTAAGTAGTAGAGTAGAAGATAATAGTGTAAAAAATTTAATCTTTTTCATTAAAGCCTTTTTAAATTATTAAAAACAATAAACAACGAATTCCCCATGCTAGCAAGCGAATAAAATTAGAAAACATTAGCTTATTATGTGCTTTTAGATCCCAATTCTCACAAAGTTTAGTATGTGCTGGCACACTATAAAAAAATGTAACTATCCATAAAACTCCAACAAGAAACAAACCTAAATAGTAAATTAAAATTGGAAAAAGATAAGTAAGTAACACAGCGCTAAAAGCTTCCATCACCATAGCTGGCGCAATTACAAACCCCGCTCTATCACAGTACTTCTTATTATATTGAGCCCTGGCAATTTCAGGTACATTTTTCAACATTGGATATTGAATAAAATGCACAAAAACCACTACGGCAAACATATAGACTGTGCAAAATAGATGAATACTTTCTAAATACCCTATCATGACATATCACTACTTCTTTGTAGTGCTTAAACCACCATCTACTTTAATCACCTCTCCTGTTATCCAAGAACTACTAATTAAAAAGTAAATAGCACTTGCGATATCATCTACATTTCCAATTCTAGAAAGTGCATGCATTGCCTCTGAAGAAGCTAGAGCTTGGGGGCTGGAAGTAATTTTTTTACTTAATTTTGTATCTACTAAGCCTGGTGCTACTGCGTTAAATCTAATTCCTTTAGAAGCATAAGTTGCTGCTGCAGATCGAACCAAACCCTCAACTCCCGCTTTAGCTGCAGAAATTGCTTCATGATAAGCCAAACCAATACTTGCTGCACAACTAGACATTAAAACAACAGAGGAATCTTTTTTACAATTTTTCGCCGAAGACCTAACAACATTAAAAGCTGAAGTTAAGTTAGTGTTAATTGTATGTAAATAATCTTCATGAGAAGTTAAATGAGCAGGCTTTAAGAGTATCGAGCCTACACAATTAATTACTGCATCTATTCTAACATCTTTAAACTCTTTAAAAACTAGTTCTACTTGTTCAGGGTCTATAACATCTACCGATTTATAATACTCGATATCAAGTTCTTTAATTGTGTAATCTTTCGCTCTAGATGCTAAGGCAACTCTCCAGCCATTTTCGTTCAGTAGCTTTGCTGTTGCGTGACCTATATCTCCGTTCCCACCAAAAATAAGAGCGAGTTTTTCCTGATTGTTTTGCATAATTGGCTAGACGATTAAATACTAAAATTTCAGACTAAAAAAGTTTAAACTTAGTTAAAACTAGACTAAAAAAGAACATACCGCATCACCTACTTCACCAGTTGATGACTTACCACCTATATCACCTGTTCGAATTCCTTTGTCTATCGTTTGTTCCGCAGCTTTTTCAATTACTTCAGCTTGCTTATCTAGACCAAAAGAAAATCTTAACATCATCGCTAGTGACAATATCTGTCCAATAGGATTTGCAATACCTTTACCTGCAATATCTTGAGCTGAACCACCAGGAGGCTCAAACAAACCAAAGCCTTCACTATTCATACTAGCAGAAGCCATCACACCTAAAGAGCCAGGTAAAACTGCTGCTGCATCAGATAAAATATCTCCAAACATATTTGGAGCAAGAATCACATCAAATTGAGAAGGATTCTTGATTAATTGCATTGCGCAGTTATCTACTAATATATGCTCTAACTCTACATCTTGGTAATCTTTAGAAACTTCTAGAACAATTTCTCTCCAAAGTTTGCCTATTGCTAAAACATTAGCCTTATCAACGCTTGTAACTTTATTCTTTCTTTTCCTAGCAGCTTCAAAAGCAAGCTTAGCAACTGATGAAATTTGATTTTCATCATAACTTGCTACATCACTAGCATGTCTAATGCCATCTTTCTCAAAGCGTTTCTTCTCACCGAAATAAATATCTCCTACAAGTTCCCTAATAAAAAGAATATCAATGCCTTTATCTATTAAGCTTTTCTTTAAAGGACAAAATTCAGAGAGTGAATTAAAAATTTTAATAGGTCTGTAATTACAGTTAAAATCAAAAGCTTTTCTTAAACCTAGAATTGAGTTTATTTCACAGTTTTTCCATTTGTCTAAATGCAGTGTTGAGACTGGTCCACCAACAGAACCAAATAATATTGCATCGCTCTGCTCACATATTTTTTTAGTTTCATCAGGAAAATGATTTCCAACTTTATCAAACGCAGCCCCACCAATTAATGCTTCTATGGTTTCAAAAGTTAGGTCATATTTTTTAGAAACAGTATCTAAGACTTTTAAAGCTTCTGCCATTACTTCTGGGCCAATGCCGTCCCCTGATAAAATTGCTATTTTGTTTACCATATCAAGGTTTGTATATCTCACAGAGACCAAGAGATAAAGAGCTCAAACTATCTTTTAATTGATAAATTTTTTAGGAATTCTCAAGGCTATCCTTAATAAAAGATCCCTTTCATCCGTATCTGCTAAACTTGCAAGTTCCCTTACTGTAATTTCCTGATCTCCTTGCTTTCCTAACAACACAACTTCATCACCATTATACGCCTCACCCTCAGGCCCAATATCCACCATAAACTGATCCATGCAGACTCTTCCAACAATTGGATAAGATTTTCCTCTAATTAGAACACGCGCTTTGTTTGACAAACCTCTTGGATAACCATCCCCGTAACCTAGAGGGATTGTAACTACTCTAGTTTGTTCTTTAGCTTCCCAAGTTCTCCCGTAACTTACAGTGGCGCCCGGCTTAACTACTTTAAAGTAACAAACCTCAGAGGTTAATCTTAGAACTGGTTCTAAGTTTAAAGAATCTTCATGCTTAGTTTCATCTCTAGAACTAACTCCAAATAAACTCAAACCAAGTCTAACCATATCAAGATGATTATCTTTTGAAGCTAAGATTCCCGGAGTATTAGCAATATGCAGCAATGGGCGATTGCCTTGTCTGTTTTTAAAGTTTTTAGTTGAATCTAAAAATCTTTCTAATTGTATCTTAGTAAAACTTTGGTCTTCATTCTCTGCATCCGCAAAATGAGAGAAGATTGAAACTAGTTCTATATTTTTTAAATCTAAAACTTTTTCCAGTAACGGTTTACAGCTGTAATGATGAACCCCTATTCTCTCCATCCCGGTATCAATTTTAATATGCACCCTAGCTACTTTACCCATAGCTAAAGCTTCTGAATCAATATTCTCCAATTTACTAATAGAAGAAGCGCAGAGGTCAATATTATGCTCTAAGAAATATTTGATTTGTCTTCCTGAGATTCCTCCTAGAGTTAGGATTGGAGATTTAATGCCAGCTTTTCTTAATTTTATCGCTTCTTCCAAGAAAGCTAGCCCGAAGCCCCAAGGATTAAGTTTCTCTAGTTCTTTTGCGCATCTTATTAAGTCGTGGCCATAAGCATCGGCTTTTAAAATCGGCATAATAAGAGACTTACCCACATAAGCTTTAAGCTTGATGAAGTTATCTCTTAAGTTGCCGAGATTAATCTCAGCTAATGTAGGTCTTTGTTCCATATCTTTCTTCCTTAAAAATAATGTAGCAAATTGGAAAAATAATCAATATTCTAGTAACATTATGCCTAATGAAAGAATTTACAGACATAGAGGGAGTATACGCTCAGGGAATACACTGCGGCATTAAAAAGGAAAAGCTAGACCTATCTTTGGTTTATGTTCCTAATGCTTACTCAAGTGCAGGCGTATTTACTCAAAATAAATTTAGAGCAGCATGTGTCGATTATAATGAAGATGCATTAAAAAATTCTACTGCAAAAGCCATTCTAATAAACTCTGGAAATGCGAATGCTGCCACAGGTAGAGAAGGCATTGAGAATTGCAAAATAAGTGCAGAATTAATTGCAAAAGAATTAAAGCTTAAAGAGTCTGAAGTTTTACTAGCTTCTACTGGAATTATTGGTGTTCAACTTCCTATAGATAAAATTATAAATGGAATAAAAGACTTAACTATAGATCCTGAAGTTAAACAAGCTGATAGAGCTGCTGAGGCAATATTGACCTTAGATACCAAGACTAAAAAAAGTTACCATGAAAAGAATAAGCTCATCGTCTCAGGTTTTGCAAAAGGAGCAGGCATGATTTCTCCTAATATGGCAACTATGCTCGGATTTGTTTTTACTAATGCAAAGCTAAGTTCTGCTAGTTTAAAAAACAAACTACAAATCTCCTGCGATAAAAGCTTTAATATGATTTCTGTTGATACTGATACTTCGACTAATGACCTAGTAACTATAATCTCTACGGGCGAGATAGAAGTAGAGGAAGAAAAAGATTTTCAAAACTTACTAGACTCAACCTGCATTGACTTAGCAAAGCAAATCGCTGCTGATGGAGAAGGAGCTGAGAAATTAATAGAGGCAAATATAAGTAATGCTGCAAGTGTTCAAGAAGCAAAGATAGTGGCAAAAAACATTATCAACTCACCTCTTGTTAAAACAGCAATACATGGTAGCGACCCAAATTGGGGCAGACTAATAATGGCAGTTGGGAAAGAGCCTTCTGTAAGATTTGAAAGTAATAAGATAAAAGTTTGCTTAGCTGGCCAAGAAGTCTTTTCTGAGGGCAGACCTGCAAACTTCGATAGAGAAAGCTTAAAGAAGCTACTAGATACAGAAAAAGTAGTTATAGATGTAGATTTAAACAATGGTAGCGACACAGCTACTGCTTGGGGATGTGACCTAACAAAAGGATATATCGAGATTAATACGGACTATAACTAATGAGTAAAGTTAAAAAGGAAAAAATAGACCAGGCAAAACTACTTACTGAAGCTCTTCCGTATATAAGAAGATTTAAAGGACAGACTATCGTAATTAAATACGGTGGCTCTATCATGCTTGATGAAAATCTTAAGAATATTTTTGCAAGTGATATTTCTCTTTTAAAACTAGTTGGAATAAACCCAATCGTGGTTCACGGTGGTGGAAAAGAAATTAATAAATGGATGGAAAAAATAGGAAAAACTCCTAAGTTTATTGATGGCATGAGATATACAGACGAGGAAACCATGGAAATTACTGAAATGGTTTTATCTGGAAAGCTAAATAAAGAATTAGTTTCATTAATTAATGATAAGGGTGGAAACGCTGTAGGAATTTCTGGCAAAGACTCTAAGCTTTTTACTGCAACAAAAATTAAATCTAAAAGCGGTGAAGATTTAGGGAAAGTTGGAGAGATAAGAGATTGCAACACAGACTTAATAAACTCACTCGTATCTAATAACTACATACCAGTTGTTACATGTATCGCTGAAAGTCTTGAAGGTGAAACATTAAACATAAATGCAGACCATGCAGCCTCTACTCTGGGAAGCGCTCTTAATGCTTTAAAGCTTTTATACCTAACAGATGTTGATGGTTTAAAGATTGATGACAAACTAGAACAAAATTTAAATGTTTTAGAAGCGCAAGCCTTATTAGAACATAAGGATGTAAAAGGTGGAATGCTTCCCAAACTAAAATATAGCATTGAAGCAATTAAAAATGGTGTAGACCATGTGCAGATGATCAACGGAACTATAGAGCATGCAGTATTACTAGAGTTATTTACAGATAGTGGAATAGGAACTAAGATTTCTTATAACAAAAGATAAACTTAAATGATGAACGGAAAAAACTTTTTAACACTATCTGATTTCAGCAAAGAGGAATTTAAAGCAATCCTTGATAAAGCTATTGAAATCAAATCTCAGTTTAAAACTGGTAATAAAACTTCTATTTTAGAAGATAAAACTCTAGCAATGATTTTTGAAAAACCATCGAATAGAACAAGAGTTTCTTTTGAAGTTGGCATGCTTCAATTAGGTGGAAATCCTATTGTGATAAAGCCCGAAGAACTACAAATGGGTAAAAGAGAACCCATTTCTGATATAGCAAAAGTATTATCTAGATATGTAAACGGTGTAATGATGAGAGTTATGAGGCATACAGATTTAGTTGAATTTGCTAAGCACTCAGAGGTACCAGTAATTAACGGACTTTCTGACCTCTTCCATCCCTGCCAAGCAGTTGCTGACTTACTAACTATTTATGAGCATAAGAAAAGCTTTTCTGGAATAAAAGTTTGCTACATCGGTGATGGTAATAATGTCTGTAACTCGCTTATCAATGCTTGTAATTTAGCAGATATAGAAATTACAGTTTCATGTCCTGAGGGTTTTGAACCAATTATTGATAAAAGTAATTACAATCTAGTAAGAGACCCTAAAGAAGCAGCTAAAAATACTGATGTAGTTTATACAGATGTTTGGGTTTCTATGGGCGAAGAAGATGCAAGAACAAAACAAAAAGCATTTGAAAGCTATAGTGTCAATTCAGAAATAATGTCTAATGCCAAAAAAGATGCTATCTTTCTTCACTGCTTACCTGCTCATAGAGGAGAAGAAGTTAGTGCTGAAGTTGTTGATGGGAAACAATCGGTAGTATTTGACCAAGCTGAGAATAGGATGCATGCGCAAAAGGCTATATTGGCTTTATTGATGTAAAGCAAATCTCTCGCAGGGTATCGTGCCGTAAGGCATTTTGCATAGCAAAATAAATGAGAGAACACAGAGGTTTGCTTTTATTTCTTTTCTTTAATATAAAATTCTTTTTACGTTCTTTAAAAACTATTTCCCATAGAAAATATTTGTCTTTAAAAATTGTTCGCTTTTATAGCGTTTTTACAGATATCTACAAGGTGTCTATTTTTTTACTAGATGAGAGAGGTAAACGATGTGAAAACAGAAGCCCCCACTAAAAGAGTCTGGATTTTTTCAATCGAATGCTCTTCTGCGGAAGAAGCAAAAAAATGGCATGAAAAAGTCAAAAAAACAATGAGGTCGAATCAACAAAGCAATGCACTTACTGGCGGAGTTAGTGAAAAAGTTCTTACTCTTCGCAAGACGTCTTCAATCAAGACGACTGCAAGCGCTGCTGAATACGCCATCTACGCAACTCTTCACGGCTTTCCAGAAGGAGACGTTAAAGTAAGCTAAAATTTTCGTAGCTCCTCTCCATACCTCACTAATCGGATAGTGAAAGCTTACTATCCGATTAGTTTTTTTTAAAAAAGCGAACTCTTTTTAAGGATCAAATTTAAATTTATAGATAAAAAATTTAAGACCAAGACTAGGACTAAGGTTAAGAAAAAATTCTGTGGCTTCTGCCTTTACTAAAAAGGCCTACCCAAGTCAGTAACTCTCCACCCAAAGATAAGCAAGATACTCCATCTAGAATAAAACTTTTTAGTAGGTTCTGATTTTTTTAGGAAGACTAATCTACCAGTTTGATTCTCTTTTCCGTAAATACTAAATCTAACTTTTCCTGTTTGTGTTGCGCTACTAAATAATGACAACTCAGGTGTTTGCACCGAGGTTCCAGCCGCTGCAACAGGAACAGGAACACTTGGGAGACCAAGCACAAACTCACTATCATCTATTGAAGCAACATCAAATACTAATTTCAAACTAAAATCTGCATCTTCTTTTTTATCTAAAACAAAAACTCCTTGCTCTAATAAGTTTTTCTCAAAAATTAGCTTTAAATAACTTGCGCTTACCTGATGCCAGTTCTCTTGAACATTAGAGACAAAAGAAGGAGTGTAACTAGGAAGTTCAACTGATTCAATAAATACTCTTTGATTAACTAACTCTTCAAAGCTGATATTGGAAAATGCTTTTCTTGTGCTATAAGTAAGCAAAGCTTGTTCAACTGCTGAATGCTCAGTAGTTGTAACTCTTGTTGCTGAACAAGAGAATAAGCTTAAAGTTAAAATTAGAACTAAAGTTAAAGTTACGATTTTTTTCATTTGATTTCTCTATGGGTTTTCTAAGTCTCATTTCTCATATTCGATACTATCTATAAAATTATCAATACTTTTAGCTGATTTCAAGATCGACCAACTAGGCTTTACAGAATAAGCTAGTGGTAGCTTAGAAGAATATGAAAATTTACTTTTCAAGTCTAATAAAAAAGACACTCCAAGTATTAAAAAGGACACTAAAAAACTATAAGCCCATCTTTTCCTATTTAAAATCTTAGTTGAGTATAACAAATGATAATTAAAAAACACTGCTAAAGCTAAAAATGAAATAATTGCTATTAGATAATTTAAGAAACTAGGTTGTGCTAAGCCATAACTTAGGTATGAAAAAGTTTTTTTAAATAGAAAATAAAACAATGAAGCATAAATCGGAATACTAAGATGAGAAAAGAACCTAGGTTTATTTATATTAACCTTTCCCACCAAAGACCAAACAGCCGCCCACGGAATAAAAACGCCTAAACCGCCTATTAGAGCTGATATTAATGTTTCAAATTTTTGATTACTACCTGTCCTATAATTAAAAATATAATTATCTAGAAAATAAAATAGGAGAAAACATACAAGGCCTAAAAGAGCATGAGGTATCCCAAATTTGAATCTCTTTGACCAGAAGTTTGGTTTATTTAACTGCTTTGTCTTTGCAACTTCTATGTTGCTATTAAAAACTCTTAATGAAGTATTGCCTATTCTAAAATCTGATGATTTTGTGATTTGAATTTCTTTAACATTTCTTTTTTTCTTGTAGCTATATAAGCCGTTAACACTATTTAAATCTTTAACTATTATATTATTCTCGCTATCAAAATCTATTTCTACATGGCTAGGACAAACACTAGAATCTGAAAGTATTAAATCGCTATTATATGAGCGACCAAGTGTTACTGGAAAAGAAGAATATATTTTTCTTTCTTTACACTTTCTTAAATTATCCAATACTTCAATTACTAGCTTCAATTTGCACCTTCTGATTTAGCATCTTGATCTGAAGTATTACTTACAATATTTTTCAAAAACTTTTTAGAAAAAGCTTTTATATTTTGAGATGATATAGCGCTTGCTGAGTTGTAAAAAATTAAACTTTGCTCACTGCTATCTACACTTGCTCCTATTAAAACCATGTCATATAAATTTTCGAGTTTTTTATACTTTCTAGTACATAGATTAAGCCAGTATTTAGAGTCAGCTGTAGCATTTGAACTAGAATTTAAGCTTACAAAATCTTTTTCACATTTAAATTTTTCAAAATCTTCTTTTTTCCCCCTTAGACCAGAACGGTAAGTAGAAAGTATTTGTTGAATTTTAGAAGAGAAAGAAAAAGAATTAAGACCCTCGTTAGTTACAAGTAAATAGTAAAGATAAAGATTACCTACTTTAATATCTTTATCTAAATAAATTAACTCAGAAGTAGAGCAGGAGTAGTTTAAATATCGATAATGTTGATCTTTTTTACTTTCTGAATCACTCCAACATTTTAAAGAATTAATAAATTTACCTGGCACTGAAAAATTTTCTAATTTAATTTTTTCAAACTCATCGGTCTCTAGTAAGGAGCTAAACTTCTCTTCCTGGTCTTGATATACTTGGGAAGATGCTAATTTTATAAAGTCACTATCTATATCACTTACAGCATTAGGATTTATTTTATAGTTCTCTAGCATTTTAACTACATATTTTGCTGGCACTAAGAAACTAAGCTGATTACCTGCAGTAGAAACATTAACTCCTACTAATTGACCATTTGAATCAAAAGCAGCACCACCACTCATACCTGGGTTTAATGAACCAGAAAAATTGAGTTTCTCTAATCTAGAGTTCTTTACTGCGCCATTGTATATCCCTTCTACTATTGTAAACCCTAAATCTCGTGGATTACCTATAGAAAATATTTTTTCTCCATAACCAATACTCGTATTAAATGATGAGAAATAACTCTCTGACTTTTTATTAACTTTAAGTAGTGCTAAATCATGAACCACATCTATATAGAGCAACTCTACTTCACTCTGCTTGCCATCACTTTCAATTATATCTAACCTGAACTGTTCAGGACTATTAACAAAGGAGGAAACTACGTGATAGTTAGAAACCAATAGACCATTATCATCGACGTAGAATCCTGAACCAATCCCAGCCTTACCTCTAGAGGACTTCTCAACAACTCTTACTTGGACAACTCTATTAGAGTAGCTTTGATAAGCTTGTCTGCTATTAATATCTTGTGCGTTTACTGTATTAAGAAAAAGAAAAAAGAAAAAAATTAAACGCATAAAAAAATTGGGAAACTATACTGGCCCCATACCAGATTTTATTAAACCAGTAGTTTCGTCTAGACCAGATATTAAATTTAAATTCTGAATAGCAGTTCCACACATACCTTTAATCAAGTTATCACTTGCTGCATTGACTACAACTGTTTTGTCTCTAACTGTTATATAGATGTCACAAAAATTACTTCCAACAACTTGAAAAAGCTGAGGAGGTTTACTTCTTAGTCTAATAAAAGGACTATCAGAATAACATTCTTTAAAGGCACTAAAAATATCCTTATCCGCTATTTTTTTATCTAAAAATAAATGAGCAGTTATATATATTCCCCTACTTGCAGGAATTACGTGAGGAACAAAACTAAGATCAAAACTATGACTTCCTGAATTAGTAGAAGCCAAGGCTTCAGAAATTTCAACTTCATGTCTATGACAAAGCACTTTATATGCAAATGCGTTTGAATTCGAAGTTGGGTGATGAAAAGCCGGGCTTGGATTTTTTCCTCCACCAGAAGTTCCACTTTTACCATCAATCGCCACACTTGCCTTAACACCCATTTTAGAAAAAGGCGTTAGAGCTAGAATTGAAGTTAAAGCAAAACAACCTGGGTTAGCAATGTACTTAGCTGACTTTATTTTATCTCTATTAATCTCAGGTAAACCAAATATAAAATTCTTAGATATTTTTTCTATCGCTGGACTATTTTCATAAAATTCTTTTCTAAGTTCAGATTTTTGTAATCTAAAATCTCCAGATAAATCGATTAAACTAATATTATTTTTTTCTAATTCTGAAAAAGCACCAACTATAAAGCTAGAAGATACCCCATGAGGTAAAGCTGTAATAATTACAGCTTTTTCATAAGTGCTTAATTTAGATAAATCAACCTGCTTAGCGAATGAAGCATCATAGAAACCAGCAAGTTGGGGATGAACACTTGTGATTTTCTCCCCAGCTTTAGAACTTGAGACAACTGAGCAGACCTCAACATTAGGATGGTTAATAAGTAGCCTTAGAAGCTCTCCTGCTCCGTAACCTGTTCCCCCAATAATCGCTATTCCAATTTTCTTCATTTCTTACTATACTAGTCTATGTACTCTTAGGATTATCATAATGAGCAACGAAAGAAAAAAGATATCAACTCCAAATGGAGAAAAAAAACTCTTACTACACTCTTGTTGTGCCCCCTGCGCTTGCGACATTATGCTTTCGTTAAAAGAATCTGAAATCGATTACACTATATTTTTCTACAACCCTAATATTCACCCTAAAGAGGAATATGAAATCAGGAAAGAAGAAAACATTAGATACGCTGAGAAACTTGATGTTCCATTTGTAGATGCAGATTACGATAAAGATAACTGGTTTGAAAGAATTAAAGGCTTTGAGAATGAACCTGAAAGAGGTCATCGCTGCACTCTTTGCTTTGATATGAGATTCGAAAGGAGCGCTCTTTACGCTAAAGAAAATGACTTCACTCTATATTCTAGCACCCTAGGAATTTCTAGGTGGAAAGACATGAATCAAATCAATGACTCTGGAACTAGGGCAGCTGATAGATACGAGAATTTAAACTACTGGACATTTAACTGGAGAAAAGGCGGTGGTTCTCAGCGAATGGTTGAGATTTCAAAAGATGAAACTTTCTACCAACAAGAATACTGTGGTTGTGTTTACAGCTTAAGAGATACTAACAAATATAGAAAATCTAAAGACAGGCCAATTATTAATAGAGGCGTAAAGTTCTACGGAAAAGAATAAGACTAAATATAAATGCTTAATACAAAAACGACTTCTCAAGAAAAAAGAGCTAAATTCAAAAAAAGCTTAACTTCAAATAAACTACACAAATTTCCAGGGGCTTTTAACCCACTAATTGCTAAATTAATTGAAAATATTGGCTTTGATGGTGTCTATATTTCAGGGGCTGTAATATCAAACAACCTTGCTCTACCTGATATCGGCTTAACGACTCTAAGTGAAGTTAGCTTAGCAGGAAAAACAATTTCAAACGTAACTAACCTACCAAGCCTCATTGATGCGGATACAGGCTTTGGAGAAACTACTAATGTTGCAAGGACAGTAAAAGAATTAGAATTATCCGGTGTAAGTGCAATACATATAGAGGACCAGCAGAACCCAAAAAGATGCGGTCATTTAGATAATAAAGTTTTAGTTAGTGTTGAAGAAATGACTAAAAAAATAAAAAGCGCTGCAAACGCAAGAACTGATTCAAACTTTTTAATTATGGCTAGAACTGACTCTAGAGCGATAGAAGGTTTAGAAGCCTCAATACACAGAGCAAAGAGCTATATTCAAGCTGGGGCAGATGCAATTTTCCCTGAAGCATTAAAAGATGAAAAAGAGTTTGAAAAATTTAGAAAAGAAATAGACGTACCTCTTTTGGCTAATATGACTGAATTTGGGAAATCTAAATTACTAGATGCATCGACCTTAGAGAACCTAGGCTACAACATAGTAATATATCCAGTTACTGGCTTAAGACTTGCACTTAAAGCAGTTGAGCAAGGCTTTAAAGAAATAAAAGCAAAAGGAACTCAAGAAAATATAATCTCTGACATGCTAACAAGAAAAGAATTATACGACTTACTAGAATACGAAGACTATAAAGATTTCGATAAAGATATCTTTAATTTCAAGCTTTAAACTAAACTATAAGGACAACAATGAGCGACTTTAAAAAAGGCCTAGATGGTGTAGTCTTCGATGTTACAACTATTTCTAAAACTATTCCTGAAAAAAAATCTCTATACTACCGAGGTTATAATGTAGCTGAGCTTTGCGATAATTGTAGTTTTGAACAAGTTGCTTATCTTTTATTAAACAAAGACTTACCAAATGAGAAAGAACTTCAAGAATTTATAGCTACTGAAAAAAAACATAGGGAAGTTTGTAGCGAACTAATTGATTCTATTAAGCTTTACCCTAAAAGTGCACACCCGATGGATGCAGTTAGAACTTGCATCAGTTTTTTAGGCATGCAGGATGAATTCCTAAACTCTAGTGATAATTATTTAAACTCAATTAAGCTTCTAGCTAAGATGCCAACTATTGTTGCGGCCTGCTCGAGAATTAAACAAGGCTTAGAGCCTATTGCTCCTAATAGTGACCTCGCTTTTTCTGAGAACTTTTTTAAGATGTGTTTTGATAAAGTACCAGATAAAGAAATAATTAAAGCCTTTGATGGTTCCATGATTCTATACGCAGAACATGGATTTAACGCTTCTACCTTTGTTGCAAGAAGCACTGTTTCTACACTCTCTGATTTATGTGCAGGAATAACTTCTGCAATAGGAACCTTAAAAGGGCCACTTCATGGAGGAGCAAACGAGGCAGTAATGCACATGCTTAAAGAGGTAGGAAGTGCTGAGCAAGCTGAAGCTTGGTTAAAAGATGCTTTAAAAAACAAGAAAAAGATTATGGGATTTGGCCATAGAATTTATAGACATGGAGATTCTAGAGTTCCTAGAATGACAAAGTATCGTGATAAACTAGCGGAGCTAACAGATAATAAAAATTTAATAGAGCTTTCAAGTGTATTAGAGAACACAATGGTTAGTGAAAAAGGAATCTATCCAAATCTAGATTTCCCTGCTGGACCTAGCTACTACATGATGGGTTTTGAAATCGAGCTTTTTACTCCTATATTTGTAATGGCAAGAACAGCTGGTTGGTGTGCACACATACTAGAGCAATTAGCTGATAATAGATTGGTTAGGCCTAGTAGTAAGTATATTGGGGAAGATGAAAGGAGCATTAAGATCTAAGAATCTTAGTCTTAGTCTTGGTCCTAGTCTAAAAAGGCAAAGACTAGGACTAAGACTAAGATTAGGATTAGGATAGATATTCACCAATATGAATTTTGACTCTAAACATTTATGGCATCCGTATAGCTCGCTTCCAGGTGAGAAAGAAAATCTTAAAGTTGTTTCTGCTAAAGGCTGTGTTTTAAAGCTAGATGATGGAAGAGAATTAATTGATGGTATGTCTTCTTGGTGGACGGCAATTCATGGGTATAATCACCCTACTTTAAATCAGGTGGCAAAAGATCAATTAGATGATTTTTCACATATAATGTTTGGTGGGATTACTCATCAACCTGCTATTGAACTTGGTAAAACTTTATTGGAGATTCTACCCAAAGGTCTGGATAAAATATTTTTTTCTGATTCAGGTTCTGTCTCTATTGAAGTAGCTATGAAAATGGCGATTCAATATTGGCATAATTTAGAAAAGCCTAAAAAAAATAAATTTGTAACTTTTAGAGGTGGATACCATGGGGATACTCTTCATGCCATGTCAGTTTGCGACCCTGTAAATGGAATGCACTCTCTTTTTAAAGACTGCTTGCCAGAACAAATTTTCATAAACAGACCTGAAGAAGAATTTAAACAATCAATAATTGATGAGGCTGAAATAGCACTTAAAAGAGACGATGTTGCTGCTTTTATTTGCGAACCGAGAGTCCAAGGCGCTGGGGGAATGAGGTTTTATTCTATTAAGTATTTAGAAGAGATTAAGAAACTTTGTATAAAACATAATGTACTATTAATCTTTGATGAAATTGCAACTGGCTTCGGGAGGACAGGAGAGCTTTTTATTTCAAATAAAGTTAATCCTGACATTCTATGCATCGGAAAAGCTTTAACCGGTGGATACCTTAGTCTTGCAGCAACAATTACTACTGATAAAGTTAGCAAAACAGTTAAAACTTTAATGCATGGACCAACTTTTATGGCGAATGCTCTTGCTTGTAGCATCGCTAGAACAAGTATCGAATTGTTGTTAAAAGTAAACTGGAAAGAAAAAGTATCCAAAATAGAAGAAACTCTTAATGATGAGTTAAAAGAATTAGAAAAAAATAAAGTAGTTAAAGAAGTAAGAATTCTAGGTGCAATAGCAGTTATAGAACTAGAAGAAGGTATTGAAGTAAAAAAACTACAAGAATCAATAGTGCAAAAAGATGTCTGGTTAAGACCTTTTAGAAATCTACTTTACACCATGCCTCCTTACATTATTACACAAAGTGAGTTACTGAAAATATGCGATGCTATGAAATGTGCAATAAGTAGTTATAAATAAAGAACTGTAAATAAAAACTATAAATAACTATTACAAGTAACTATCTTTTTGAATAAAATGGCAAGTATAGCCATTAGGAAACTTTTGTAGATAATCTTGATGCTCTGATTCTGCGGGGTAAAATACATCTAAAGCTTCAAGAGTTGTAACAACTGGATTTCCCCAGGCTCTAGATTTATTAACTATCTCAATAAACTCATTTGCTTTTTGTTTTTGTTCTTCATCACAATAAAAAATAGCAGATCGGTAAGAAGTGCCCTTATCATTACCTTGTTGATTTAATGTTGTTGGATTGTGAACTCGGAAAAAGAAGTCTAGAATTTCGCTAAATGTAACAATCCTCTCATCATAGCTAAGCTCTATGGCTTCAGCATGACCAGGATGATTTTGATATGTTGGGTTTTGATTCTCACCGCCAGTGTAACCTACTTCAGTATCGCTTACACCAGGTATGGAGCGAAACAATTCTTCTAAGCCCCAAAAACATCCACCAGCTAATACTGCTTTTTGCACTATCTTCTTTTAACAACAGAGACTAGTCCGTTATCTTTACTAACCATCAATGCTCTTTGCCCTAATAATCTTAACTCTTGTTGAGGAGTTTTAAACTCGACTCTAAAAGAATCATCTTGTTCAGTGACTCGACTAACATCAGACCAATTGTAATTTCTTATTGCGATGTGTCTCATTGCAAGTTTTTTGGCTCTTGACCCTGTCATAGTATTTTCGCTTTCATCATAAGTTACTACAGGTTTAACCTCCGCTTCAGAACTACATGAAGATGCAAATAAACAAAGACTTAAAAGAACTATTGGTAAAGAGAGGAGATAAATATTCATATATTTATTATATAGCAGTAATACTTTGTTGTGACTATTAAATAAAGAAATCTGCTATAGTTGACTCAGTTTAATTTTCAGTTAAGTGGCTTCGCCTAATTTTACTAAAAATCAAGCTGAGTCAACTATATGTTGTTATCCGCTGCGCTCGGCAGTATACTTTTTTCAATCAGATTCCCATTCTATAAGTAGTTCCTCTACCATATCTAAAAGTTTATCTGCTCCTGAGGCTTTTGAAAAAAAAGCGTGCGCTCCTAAATCTTCAAATGCTTTTACTACCCAACCTGGATCCTCTCCTGTTGTAAGAATAATTGGAACATCTTCATTTATTTTCTTTAATTGTTTTAGAACTTCTAAGCCATCGATATCAGGTAACATTACATCTAAAATTACACAGGTAATTTTATTGTTTTTATATAGTTCTATTCCTTTTGTGCCAGTTTCTGCTTCTAAAACTTCAAACCCTGAGTCTCCAAGTAAATCAGCGCAAAAAGATCTAATATATTCATAATCATCAATGACTAAAATCTTTTTTGCTGAGCTCATTATCAATGAAGGGCTTCCTTCCTTTTTTTAGCCTCGATAGGGTCAGTAACTGATTGCCTAATCCAAACTGCGGCTTCTTTACTAGTAAAGCCCTCTGTAATCCAACGCATAGCCTCACTTGGAAAATTAAAAATCTTCATCCACTTTGATGCTTTTTCAGCATCTTCAAAGCCAGCGACCCTACATTGAATAGCTTCTTGTGGAGAAAAATATTTGGCCCAATTTTTAGCAGACTCTAAATCATAACCAGCTTTATACCAGCGTGTAGAATCCTTAGCGTTAAAATTATTATTTTTCCAATCTATTGCAGTACTAGGCTCTAAATCTGCAAAGATCCATTCTTCTAAATCTTTTTTACTAAAACCAGCATCAAGCCAACTTTGCTCAGAGTGTTTTGATTGTTGCTTAGGTCTTAGACTATCACCTATTATTGATTTAACTAAACTGATTAATGGTAAAATTTTTGCTGCTTGTTGCTTAGTGCTTGTCATATTATCTCTTGCTTTTTCTAATATGATTAAAGACTCTTTATACTTGCCCTTATAGCCGTGTATTAAACCAATCATGAAAGCGTTAAAAGGTATAAAAGTTTTACTGCCGGAGTCTTTGCTCCAACGTTTTAAAGCCTCGTCCAAATTTTTAAAATCAATCCAATTCTGTGGATTCAAACCAATTTGAAATAACAACTTGCTAAACGACCTATATGTATCCTCTAATTCTAAATTGTTTTGACTATAGCCAGAGATTAAAGACTCTAGATCTTTTTTAAAGTAACTATGTTCTACAGATTCTTTTTGGCGATCTTTTATAAAATTAGTTAGTGGCTGATGAGCAATAAATGCTTGGCTATCTTTTACATATAGATTTCCCCAACTAGCAATAGCTTTGTCATATTGCTTCTCATACCAAGTATCGAGCACTTGAATTGCTTCTTCATATATTTTTGAGTATTCTTCCATAACTATATTTACTATTATATTATAACCGCTCTATGCAAGAAACACTAACGCCAGAACAGGAAAAAGTAAGAGAATCCATGCTCTCTAGTTATAAAAAACTTGCTGTTGGAAACGGAAACTTACTAAGTCTATTAGCATTTGAGTTTTATGAAACTTTCATTTCAAATATTGGTGGTTTCATTGGATACGGTCTTAGGTATTCTTTCTTAAAGCTAGTTTTTAAAAATTTTGGCAAAAAAAATGTAATTGGCAAAGGTTTTAGATTCAAACAAGGAAAAGCTATTAGCATAAAGGACTCTTGTATTATCGATGATTATGTTTTTATCGATGCAAGAGGAAGTGATGCTAAAATCAATATAGAGAAAAACTGCTTTATAGGAAGAAATACTATTGTATCTGCTAAAGGTGCAAAGATAGACTTTGCTGCGGGTACAAATATTAGTTCAAATTGTAGAATAGCAACTGAAAGTAAAATTAGTATTGGAGAAAATACTTTAATTGCTGCTTATTGCTATATTGGCCCTGGGAACCACAAAGTAAAACAAGATGGCAGTCTAGATATCTCTGCTGGAATGGAAGACAAGGGTGGGGTTAAGATTGGTAAAAATGTTTGGATAGGAACAAAGGCAACTATTCTAGATGGAGTTACAATTGGAGACAATGCAATTATCGGTGCATACTCACTAGTGAATAAAGACGTTGCTTCTGGACAAAAAGTAGTTGGCATACCTGCTAAAGCTTCGAAATAAACTTAAAAAACAATAATCAAAGATTATAATGCAATTAGAACTTGAAACAAAAAACATTCATAACAAAAATAAAAGCCTTATAAGAATAGACTACGATGAGGCAGGGAAAAATAGTCCACTATTAATTATAATTCATGGATTTAAGGGTTTTAAAGATTGGGGATTTTTTCCATACCTAACAAAAGAATTAAATCTTCAAGGAATCTCTACTTTAAAATTTAACTTTTCTCATAATGGAGTAGGTTCAGATTTACTAAATTTTAACGAATTAGATAAATTCAAATTCAATAGCCTTTCTCAAGAAGTTTTTGAATTAGAAAGTATTTTTAATTTTGTAATAAACTCTAAGCAGTTCTCTAATATAAATAAAGATAGAATTTCTTTTTTAGGACATAGTAGAGGTGCTTACAGCACGATTGTAGCTGGAAATAAGTTAGACATACATAAAGCTATAAGCTTAGCGGGTATATCTTCATTACCTAAAGTGCCAAGTAAGCAAGAAAAAGAATGGAGAAAAAATACAGAGTATTTAATTGAGAACTCTAGAACGAAACAAATGATGCCTCTAGGTACATTCTTACTTGAAGACTTGCTAAGTAAATCAGGTTTTTTTGAAGAATCAATTAAAAGCTTCGATAAACCTTTATTAATTATTCATGGAGAAGAGGATCCAACAGTGCCTCTTGAATCAGGGTTAAGTTTAAATAAAAAAGTTAAAAATTCTAAAATTGAAATAATTAAAGATGCTGACCATGTGTTTAATATAAAACACCCTTTTAATGGCACTAGTCTGGAGTTAGACCAGGCAATTAAAAGAGTGGTAAGCTTCTTAATAGAGGTTGAGTAGTTTTAAATATTAAATTTTCTTAATTTTCTTTGTAATCCTATCCATAAATTTAAATGACTTCATATCTTGGTCCATAAAGTTCATTGGAATTTCTTTAAGTAAAAATTTCGGAAGAAATTTTCTAATTGGATACAAAACATACATAAACTTTTGTCTTCTATCTATAACATATTTTAATGCTTCAACTTTTTGAGAATTACTAAAAGAGTTATTACCTTCTAATGCATTAATAGCATTCTCAAGCTTACTATCTTCGTATTTAGAATCAATTTTTTTAACTTCACCATTCTCGGCTAAGTAAACAGCTTCCATAACCATACTTTCAGTAACTCTTGCATTGTTATCGAGTGATACATGTTGCATATAAATCTCCTTTTCTCTTAATAAAAACTAAATCAACTATAGAGAGATATCGATTAATTTGAATATTTCTTAATAAATTAAAGCTTTATATTAAGTTTTAATTATACATATGTGTCTATACCTGTTGTTTTCAGTGCTTAAAAGCTCTATATTTCGCCTCATGCTTATTAGACCAAGAAGACTTAGGCTAAATAAAAACATTAGAGCCCTTGTTCAAGAGAACGTAATTTCTCTAAGTGATCTAATCTATCCTATTTTTATTAAAGAAGAACTTAATAAAAAAGTAGAGATATCGTCTATGCCTGATCAATTTCAAATTGGCTTGGATCATATCGAAAAAGAGATTAAAGAGATTAGGTCTCTAGGTATAAATTCTGTTTTGCTTTTTGGTATTCCAAAACATAAAGACGAGACAGGAAGTGAAAACTGTAACCCTAGTGGAATAATACCTCAAGCAATAAAAATTATTAAAGAAATTGCACCTGAAATGATAGTAATTTCTGATATGTGCTTTTGTGAGTATACAAATCATGGTCATTGCGGAGTAGTTAATTTTAAAGAAACAAACACTAAGAACAAGAACCTACCTGCAGGATACCTACTTAACGATGAAACTTTAAAATTACTTTCAGATGCAAGTGTTGTTCACGCAAAAGCAGGAGCCGATATTATTGCCCCATCTGGAATGTTAGATGGAATGATAGAAGCAATTAGAACTGGACTAGATCAAAACAAATTAGAAAATACAATTATAATGAGCTACGCCGCTAAATACTCCAGCTCTTTTTATGGTCCTTTTAGACAAGCCGCTGAAGGAAGTCCAGAATTTGGAGACCGCTCTCAATATCAAATGGATTTTAGGAATTCTGATGAAGCTTTAAAAGAAGTTGAACTAGATATTGAACAAGGCGCTGATATTGTAATTGTAAAACCAGCTCTTGCTTACTTAGATGTGATAGCAAGAATAAAAGATAACTTTAATATTCCTATTGCTGCTTATAATGTAAGTGGTGAATATTCCATGCTTCATGCTGCAGCAAAGAGTGGTTATCTAGATTTAGAAAAATCCATGTTTGAAAGTTTAATCTCCATGAAACGAGCGGGTGCTAAAATATTAATTACTTACTTCGCTAAAGAAATCGCTAAAAAATTGAACTAAGCTAACTAGATAACTTAGCACAAAAATACTCTCTTAATTTCTCCTGCATCTTTTTCAGAACGATCTTCATCCTAATTCAAAACTAGCAGTATTTATAACCTGAAGTACTTATTAATTATTAAAGTTCGCTTAACTAATTAGCTGAACTGATTAACTTGGCCTGACGCTAGAGATTATATGAAATTTTTTTTACGATTTACACTTATCACTATATTGATTAATAGTGCGTTAATTAGCAGAGCTTTTGCTGATCCAGTCGCAGCAGCTTGTAATGATGCAAATGGAAATACTACTAACGACCCTGCAATTTGTGGAGCTGGTGCAGTAGCTTCAGCAACGGGAGCAAATTCTGTTGCAATCGGACAACAAGCAGAAGCAGACAATAATAACTCCATAGCTATTGGAACTAACTCAGATGCTAACACTACTGCTGGCATTAGAGGAGTGGCAATAGGACTTAACTCGCAAGCAGAAGGAAACGACACTGTTGCGGTTGGGACTAACTCTAGTGCTCTTGAGAATCAATCGATAGCTATAGGAAGCGCATCTGATGCTAACAGAACTACAGGAACTCAAGGTATCGCAATTGGTTTTAGCACTCAAGCAGAAGGTGAAGATGCAATTGCAATTGGAACTAATTCTGATTCAATAGCTACGCAAAGCATTGCAATTGGAAATGCATCAGAAGCTGAAAATACTCAAGCTATTGCAATTGGACATTCTTCAGATGCTAACGTTGATGGAGGAACTCAAGCTATTGCAATTGGTACCACTACTAATGCTGAAGCTGATGATGCTATTGCAATTGGAACTGGGGCTGATGCTATCGGTGCACAATCTGTTGCAATTGGTGAGAATGCTCAAGCTAATGAAAATGTTGGGAACTCTGCTATTGCTATTGGTGATGCTGCTGAAGCTGAAAATACTGAAGCAATTGCAATTGGAGACCGTGCAGATGCAAACGTTGATGGAGGAACTCAAGCTATTGCAATAGGAACTTTAACAAATGCCGAAGCTGATGATGCTATTGCAATAGGAACTGGAGCTGATGCTATCGGTGCACAATCTGTTGCTATTGGTCAAAATGCACAAGCTAATGAAACTGTTGGAAACTCTGCTATTGCTATTGGTGATGATGCAGATGCTCAAAATACACAGTCAATAGCAATTGGAGATGGGGCTGATGCAAATGTTAGCAGTGGAACTCAAGGTATTGCAATAGGAGCAAATACTCAAGCTGAAGGCAATGACACAGTGGCAATAGGAACAGCCTCAGATGCTTTTGGAAATCAATCAATTGCTATTGGTAATGAAGCAGATGCAAATGTTGATGCAGGTGGTCAAGCTGTAGCAATTGGTGTATCCACTAACGCTGAAGCTGAGGATGCTGTTGCAATTGGAACTGGGGCTGATGCATTAGGAAATGAATCAGTTGCAATTGGTCAAAATGCACAAGCTAATGAAAACGCAGGAAACTCAGCTATTGCAATTGGAGATGGAGCGGAAGCTGAGAACACTCAATCAATAGCAATTGGAGATGAGGCTGATGCAAATACAACAGCAGGGGTTAGAGGTCTTGCAATAGGCTCTAATTCACAAGCAGAAGGAAATGATGCTGTAGCAATCGGGACTTCTGCAGATGCAAACGTAACCGCAGGTGCTAATGGGGTTGCAATTGGAAATGCATCTCAGGCTGAAGGTGATAATGCTATCGCTATAGGAACAGTAGCTGATGCTATATCTGATAATACTATAGCAATTGGTGTTGTTGCAGAAGCTCTAGCAGATAACTCTATAGCAATTGGAACTGCAGCAGATGCAAACTTAACCACAGGCACTCAAGCTATAGCTATCGGTGTTGCTGCAAATGCTGACGCAAATAATGCTGTTGCAATAGGCACAGTAGCAACTGCTACTACTGATAATTCAGTAGCAGTTGGATTTGACTCAGTTGCAGACGAAGCAAATGTTGCAACAGCAGTTGGAGCAACTCAAACAATAGGTAGCGTAACCATTAGTGAAACAGTAGATGCTAGCTCTGAATTTTCAGTGGGAGATACTGGTAACGAAAGACTTATTACTAATGTTGCAGATGGTAGAATAACAGCAACTAGTAGTGATGCTATAAACGGTAGTCAACTACATGAGGCTATAACTGATTTAAGTGCCTCTACAACTACAACACTAGGTGCAAACTCTGTTATAGGTGCAGCTAGTCCCTCTGGTGGAACTGATGTAATTGAAAATGGAACGATTGGAAATGTAGATTTAGGAACTGGTTCTGTAATTGGCGGTGCTGGGGGAGTAATTCTTGATAACTCTATTACTTCTGATGATTTAGCTAATGGTTCTGTATCTGGTGGAACTGGGGGAACAATTACTGATGGTTCAATTACTAGTGCTGATTTGGCAGCTGGCGCTGTTGGTGCTGGGAACTTAGCTGCAGGCTCTGTAGCTGGAGGACTTGGTGGAGTAAT
>CAYOZL010000003.1:37290-71102 GCA_964408435.1 uncultured Bdellovibrionales bacterium
TTGGTGCTGGGAACTTAGCTGCAGGCTCTGTAGCTGGAGGACTTGGTGGAGTAATTACTGATAACACTGTTACTGCTGATGACTTAGCAACTGGTTCTGTTGGAACTGCTGAGATAATAGATGGAACTATTCAAGCTGTCGATCTAGCAGCTGGTTCTGTATCCGGTGGAACTGGGGGAACAATTACTGATGGTTCAATTACTAGTGCTGATTTGGCAGCTGGCGCTGTTGGTGCTGGGAACTTAGCTGCAGGCTCTGTAGCTGGAGGACTTGGTGGAGTAATCGCGGATAACACTGTTACTGCTGATGACTTAGCAACTGGTTCTGTTGGGACTACTGAGATACTAGATGGAACTATTCAAGCTGTTGACTTGGCTAACGGATCTGTTGCTGGTGGCGCAGGTGGAATAATAGTTGATAATTCTATAACACAGGATGATCTAGCTATTAATTCAGTTGGAACAAATGAAATAATTGATGGAACTATTCAAACACAAGACTTAGGAATCGGCTCAGTTGTTGGTGGACCGGGTGGAATTATTGCTGATGGAAGCATTACAATTGATGACTTGGCACCTGCAGTAGTTACAAGTCTTGCCCCTTCTACTGGTTCAATAAGTGGTGGACTAGGTGGAGTAATAGCTGATGGAACTATCACTGAAGATGATTTAGCAAATGGCGCGGTATCAGGTGGTGCAGGTGGAACAATAGTTGATAACTCAATTACACAAGATGACCTTGCTAATAACTCCGTTGGTAGTAATGAAATAATTAATGGAAGTATTCAAACTCAAGATTTAGCGAACGGTGCTATTGTAGGTGGAGCTGGTGGAGTAATTGCTGATGGTTCAATTACTTCAGATGATTTAGCACCAGGTGCAGTAAATAATAACTCTTTATCTAGCAATGCAGTATCTGGAAGCGCTGGTCAATTAAATAACGTAATTGAAGCTAACTCTGTTACTGGAGAAGAAATACTTGGGTTAGCAATAAATACAGACACGAATATAAACGCAAAATTGAATCCTAATCTAGATGCAACTGCTACTGGGCAAAACTCACTTGCTCTAGGACATAACGCAAGTGCAAGTGGTTCAAATTCTGCTGCGATAGGAAACAATTCAATCGCTAATCAAGACAATACAGTTTCAGTAGGAAGTATTGGTGATGAAAGAAGAATTACAAATGTTGCACCAGGCACAGGTGGCACTGATGCAGTAAATGTAAATCAACTATCAGACTTAAGAGATGAAGCTAGAGCAGGAATCGCAGGAATTGCCGCACTGTCTAATTTAGTTTCACCTAGCAAGAAAGGAAAAACTACACTGAATATGGGCGCTGGTGGTTTTAACGGAACTACTGCAATAGGTGTGGGAGTTAATCACTGGGTAAATACTGAAAGTGAAGGTGTAAATGTATTTGTTAATGGCGGAGCAGCAATTTCTGTTAATAACACTACGGAATCTGTTTATAAAGTAGGGCTTGGCTTCGAATTTTAAACAAAATTTTTAAACTTTCAATATCAGCCTAAATAATGTTAAAAAACTCCCTAGAAGATAGGGAGAAAAAAATGGATTTACTTGAAATTGGTCGCCAAGAAGATAAAGGCAATGTCTACGAACATCTAAATAGTCTTTTTGATAAATCAGATGCTAAAATTGATGGATTTCCAGATGCAGTAATTTGGAAAGGCGGAAGATTTGACGATAGTGTTAATCCTATTACTCATGCCTTTACAGATAAGTTTGCATTAGTAGGAACAGTTTCTGCAATCGATGTGCTTGGTCTTCCTTTTCATGCAATTCCAATGATGGCTCAATATCGTCATGACTTAAAACTTGCACCACTAAGTTGGCTTGGAAATATGCCTGGCACTATTATTAAATGGTCAACTGCAGGTGATGCCATGGTTAATGATAATGGCAAACAAGTTGTAGTAGCAGGTAAATCAGGAAACGCAGCACTTAGAAGAGCTGCAGGAGTATTTTGTAATGTAAGACCATACGGAACGGCTACTTGTGTAAGATGCATGCCTTGTCTTCCCTACTCTCAAGATAAAAAAGCTTTTTCTGTAAGCAATGATGGAACAGTGCATTCAGAAATGAATACACCTGGAGTTCAAATAGCTTACGCATGTAGGCATTTCTTAAAAATGTTAAATGAAACTGGAAAGCTTGGAAGAGTTGCCCTTAAACCTACTCAAGCTCAAGAAGATGTAATTATTGCTGGTCTTTTATACTGGCTACTAAAAGACACTAAATTCGATGTTAAAAAACAATACGTTGTAAATCCTTACAACGAACAAAAAGAAAATATAGATAAAATTATTTCACTACTACCAAAAGATTTTAAAGCTGGGATGAAAGATTGGAAAGGTGAAATCTATATGCACATAGCAGATACTAATTACGGGATTCTGTTACTAGATATGATAGATCAAACTGATGTCATTATTCTATCAACTGATTTAGATGGAGATAGAATCACAGATTTAATGGCAGACTCTCCTAATGTTTTAAGAAACATGTGTAAGAAAGTCTTAGAACATAAAGGCCATAAGGATGACACATGGGATTTATGGAAAGAGATGGGTTATAAAACTACTGATGGTAGAGATATGACAAGCACTATGTTTAGAATGACTGGTGAACCTATCTTTGAACAAACTCTAGGTTCTGCAGATTCAATGCTTGATAGATTACTCGCAGGAAAAGAAGGAAATCCTTACAATCCAAGAATTCATTACGTTTTAATGAGAAATGCTTATAAAGAAGCTAATCCAAATAATAAAAAACTTCATGATTGGTTAGACCAAATGATAGTTACCTTTGATAAAGTTAACGAATCAAAGCCAAGCTTCCTAGAGGGTTATAAAAAACTTAAAGAAGCTATTAAGCCTTGGTAGAGTAAGACTCTTATTTAAAATAATTGCTCAATTAAAGTTTTATTAATAACTTTTAATTCGGTCTCAGCATTATTGCTATTAAATTCTGCTGTGATTTCTAATAAAGAATTTTTAGAATAAACTGTATAGAATCTAATAATATCTTTAGAAAAGAGAAAAGGAGGTTTTACAATACCTTTAACTTTTTCTTTCATTTCTTGTTCTAGATCTTCTTCTAAAATCTGTTCTAGTTGTAAAAAATCAACTATCATTTCATGAGAAGAATAAAGCTTAGAATTAAAAACTAGATTCGCTAAAAAATCAGGGCTCTTACTATTTACTGTCTTAATTTTAGAGATTAATTTCTCTAGACCTTGTTCGGACTGCAAACAAATACATTCCTCATTACTTAAAGCAAAATGAGCATAAGAACCATTTGATTCTGAGCATGCTAGAAAGTATTCTTTAACTTTTATTTTGTATATCTTAATACTTTGAAATTCAGATTTCAGCTCTTCTACAACATCAAAATTATAGTCATAGCTAGACTTCTCACCCATTATCTTAGAGAAAATACTAAGAGGAGGTTTTATAAAGTTACTTCTTAAGTATAAATCTATTAGTGCTTTTTCGCTTTCTTGCATTTAGTTTAGGTACCTTATAATACTTGTTTTATCTTTTAGCTCCTTCAAATAAAGATCTAATTCCTTTTGACGCTTCTTTCTTAAAACTCTTTTTTCAGCTTGATCTTTACTAAGAGATTTTATTTTAGATTCTATTATCTTTTGAAGTTTTACTAAATAGAAAAAATCTTTTGATACTATACTTGGGCTTACTACATCTTTTTCTAAAGTAGGAAGAACTTTAAGAACTTCTCTAGGTAGCTGATTCTTTGTGTAGCAGTTCTTCTCAGCTCCTTTTTTTCCAAATGAAAACTTTCTAGCCGTAGCTTCAAAATCTTGTTCAGCTAGTTTTTTTATTTTCACAATATCTTGATTTTTATCTATATAAAGAAGCTGCAAGCAGTGTTGGCTAGGTGTTTTATGTTTAAAAGAGCTCATTTCTTTTTCAAGTTCAAGTTTTGAAATACTAATATTATTAAATACTTTTTTATCTAAAAATTGTTTTATTGCTAACTCTTGTCTTAATTTAGTTTTAAAATTCCCCTCTTTAATGCCATGTTTACTCAACTCTTTATTTACACTTGAAGCATTCTCTAGTTTTTTATCAATAGCAGTAATAAATTTTTCTACTGAATTCTTACTTGGTAATAAATTATTTTTAATTGCTTGATTAAGAAGCAAATTTCTTTCAATCATTCTTTCAAGCATTTCTCTTATCAATAATGATTTTTCTTTCTCATCAAAGCTTTCAAACTCCGCTCCTAGTTCTTTTCTTGCGGATTTTTCAACTTCTTTTAAGTTAATCTTAGAAGTTTTAGATTTGTTAAATTTAATTTCAGCAACAACCTGAGATGCATTTTGAGCGATTGCAGTATTAGAAAAGAGTAAAAAGAAGATTAAAATTAGTTTCATTTTTGTTAAACTGTCGAAAAAACACGTAAAGATAGGTTTTTAAAGTAAAAAAGTGTAAAATGTAGGTGATTTTTATGTTCTTTTAGCATCTAAACCCTATGAGTGAAAAAAGTTTATCATCCGCTATCGATGAAGCGCAAAATATTTTAGACGTTGCAAAGCGTAAAGCTGAAAAGTTATTGCATGACGCTAAGTTAGAATATGAGCAAGCTAAAGAAAAAGGCTATCAAGAGGGCCTAGAACAAGGAAAGCTAGAAGTCTCAGAAACTGCAGTAAGGCTAATAGAAGACAGCACTACTGTTGGAAATCAATTAGCAGAACATGCTGCAAAATTAGCTTTTGCTATTACAGAAGAAATAGTTAACAAATCAGTAAAACTAGAGCCTGAAATAGCAATAGAAATTGCACTTAAAGCACTTAAAGAAACTGTAGTAGGCTCAAGTGTTTCTATAATCTCAAATCCAGAAGATACTAAGATATTAGAGAAGAACACGAAGCTACTAAATAAAGTTTCCTCAGGTAACAAGATAGAGTTTATCTCAGACCCAGATATTTCAAGAGGCGGTTGTATCGTTAGAACAGATTACGGTGAAGTTGATTCTAGAATCAGTACTTTAATTGAAGCGATTAAAAAAGAGAGCAATCTATAACAGGTAATTAAAAACAAGACGATGAGCAAAGTCACACCAAAAATAGATTTATCTGATTATTATAAGAAGATAAAAAAAACAAAGCCAGTCGTTAAAGGTTTTGTAAAAAAAGTTACTGGCTCAATGGTAATTCATGCAAGCTTACCAAATGCTAAGATTGGTGAGATTTGTACGATTGAAACAAAAAATCCAATTCAGGCACAGATTATTGGCTTTGATAACGAAGACGTATTCCTAACTCCACTTGGACCACTTGAAAATATAGGACCTAGAACACCCGTTATTAACACTGGAAAAACTTTAGAAATTCCTGTTGGCGATGAGCTACTAGGAAGGGTTCTAAACTGCCTAGGAGAGCCTATTGATAACAAAGGGAGTATCTCAACTAAACAATACTACCCGGTAAAAAGAAAAGCTCCCGGTTCAATGGAAAGAAAAAGAATTGATACCAAGCTAGAAACTGGCATTAGAACAATCGACTTATTTTCTACTATTGGCCAAGGACAAAGAATTGGTGTTTTTTCCACAGCGGGAGTTGGAAAATCTAGCTTACTAGCTATGCTTGCAAGGAGTAGCACTGCTGATGTAAACGTATTAGCATTAGTTGGAGAAAGAGGTAGAGAAGTTCTGGAATTTATAGAAAACACTCTTGGTGAAGAGGGTTTAAAAAAATCTGTTTTAGTTGTTTCTTCAAGTGATGAAACTCCACTAAGAAGAGTTACTGCTGCATACACTGCAACTGCAATTGCAGAATACTTTAGAGACCAGGGCAAAAACGTAATGCTCTTAATGGATTCAGTTACCAGATTTGGAAGAGCATTAAGAGAAATAGCTTTAAGTTTAGGAGAGCCACCTGCTAGACAAGGATATCCACCATCTGTTTTCGCAGCACTTCCAGAACTACTTGAAAGAGCTGGGAATTTAGAAAATGGTAGTATTACTGGTGTGTATACTACTTTACTTTCTTCAGAACATTTAGAGGATCCACTTGGGGAAGAGATAAAAGCTATACTAGATGGTCATATTTATTTAAGTTCAAGATTAGCAAACTCACAACATTTTCCTGCAATTAATATTTTAAAAAGCCAAAGTAGAGTAATGGACTCTCTTGTTAGCAAAGAACATAAAGCAATTGCTCATAAGCTGCTTAGATACTGGTCTATATATGAAGAAAACAGAGACTTAATACTTCTAGGTGCTTACAAGAAAGGCAACGACGCTCAATTAGACCAGGCATTAGAAAAAAGAGAAGAACTCTTAGATTTACTTATTCAAGACAGTGAGAACAGTGAAGACTTTGAAGAAACTTTAAATAAAGCCAGCTTAATTTTAGACTAATAACTATTAAAAATAATTTTTAAAAAATGCTAAAAAATATTTTCTGGATTTCTTTTTTTTCAGTACTATTTTTTGTATTGAGTTACGTTTTAACAAAAGAAAATCACACATTTCCAAAACTAGAAAATACAAACTACATAGGTAAAGCTTTTATATATAAAAAGTCCTACCCCCTATTTGTTAAGAAAGGAAAAATTCTTGCACTAGTTAAAAAAGGTGTAAGACCTAAATTAATAGAAAAAAGAGCTGTAATTTATATAAATGATAAAGAATACATTCTGACCGGCGAAGAAAAAAAAGGTAGGCTTTTAGGTCATATCAAACTAAACCATCAAAAAATTGGAACATGGTACTTAGAAGAAAAAAAATTAGAAAAACAAGCTAGAAAAAAAATATTAAAAAAGACAATAAAAAAAGAAAATATTAAAAACAATAAGAAAATCCAATTACAAGTTGAGCTTGCTAAGAACTACCACCTAAGTAGAGATTTAAAAACTGAGCTTAAAGAAAAATTAAAAAAAATAAATTACAACAACAAGCTCATAAATAAGATTTTAAACAAAGAAATCACTCCATCTCCTTCTTCAAAAGACTCTTCTAAAAATTTTTCTAAAGGGAAATTAGGAATAGAAAAAGAATTTAAAGAAATTGAAGAGAAAAACAAAAAATTACTAGGCAAAATTCAAAAAAGATATGCTCAGCTTTCACAAGTAAATAGGATTTCAAAAAAAGGACGTTTACTTGAGTTTAATAAAAGAACCAGTAAAAGAGAAAACTCTTGGTATCTTATAAATTGGGGGCAATTTAATAATTATGATTACGAAATAGAAGCAGCAAAAAAACTAGGAATAAGTCGTAATACTTTAAGAAAAAAATTAAACTTAGCTCAAAAATATATAGATACAAAAACTGCAATTAGAAAAGAGAAAGACTTAATAGATAACTTAAGAAGCTCTTTAGACTACCCAAGGGAAATCAAAACTAGAGTAGAAAGAATTGAAACAAATAGAGGAGAAAAAAGAGGTGGTAGAGGGAAAAAGAAAAAATCATTCTGGAAAAAAGTAGGAGATATTTTTAGATGATTCCATTCCTAATACAATTATTCTGTTTTTTCTTTACTTTCCTTACTTCGATAGCAAGCGCTGAAGTTCTTCAAATTGAAATCGAAATACCTTCAAAGCCTAATGAAGTTAAAATCATAACAGAAAATAATATCTTAGATGCTGAATATAAAAGATTAAAAAAGAAGAAATACTTAATTTTTACAAGAGTAGATAAAGTAGCTGATAAATTAGAATATAAAAACTATGCAGGCATGGCAAAAATAAATCAAAAGCTCTACTTTACAAAATTTAAGGAAGACAAAGAAATCTCTGTTGATAAAATTAAAAAAATTGAAGAATCAATAGACATGCTACAAGTTGAAATAGAGAAAGAATCAAAGAAATACAATAAACTTAAACAAAGTGTTGTTCAAAAACTAGGTTTTAATTCAGATGATGTTTTAGAGCTCGAATTAGAGAAAAAAGAACATGATAAACTAAATTGGATCTACTCAAATCTAAAGAGATTAATTAGGTTTCCTAGAAATGATAATGTCTATAGAAGCATTAAAACGGTATCAGAGCATTTACAAAAAGCAGCTAGAACGACTGCAAAAACTGAAAGAATTGGTAAAAAAAGAAAAAAAGCAGCTTTAAACAGATTAAAACGACAATTAAAAGTAGCTAAATATGTTGACGAGTCTGATTTATATTCACTTACTAACGAACTGATATCATTAAAGAAAGAAAGACTAGAGCTTGAAAACAACTTATTTGGTAACCAATTTTAGATTTAATTTAAAACTTTTTTGAAGCAAAAACTCTAATTTAGCTGAATAGTATACATACCATGAAGGTGTTTGGTACTAGGGTGCGGGCAGGCAAATTAATCTAATTAATTTGTCTGTCTTTTTTTTGTTATTTTCAAAATCTTATTATCAGTTAATCATTTCTTATTATTAGCTTGCTGTCTTTTTAAAACTAATAAGAGTCATCTAATAAAATGCTAAAAGTAATAGATTAAATACTTAAGCTTACTATTTTTTGCTATTTCACTGAACCACTAATGACTATATATTCATTACCAAGGAACTCTAGTAACTCTCGTATTCTCTACTTTTGCTCTTAAAACTATTTCTTGTTATTAATTTAACCGTCGTTCTTTAAATACTCTCTCATTAATATGTGTAATTTAGGCTACTAACTCTCTACTCCTCTTATGGTGGAACAGAGAGGCTAGTTACTAATGAGGTTTTTTTATCAGATGCGAAGTACTTTTAAATTTAGAATTTAAAAGTACTTCGCAATGCATACGCATTTTCTTACGTAAGGATCTGATAAATGACAATCAAAATAGGGGACATCTTAACTCACGTATGGCTTCATGCTTACAAGTATGAACCAAGACCTGGTAAAAAACGAGCTTTAGTTTCAACAGTAAGAGGAACTAGGGTTTTTGTAAGAGAGCAGGATTTGGAAAAAGCAAAGCCAGGTGAAAAATGGAACGCGGAAGTCTGGAAAAAAAATGGACATAGTACTTGGGCTATTAAGTTGACTGTTAAAACAGCTGACCCTGCAGCCAACTACGTAATACACCCTCCCGTTCCAAGAAAAAGAAAAAAGCAAGAGGTAATCGAGAGGAATGGGGCTTTTGTTCGTGAGCAAGTTCTAAAAAATGTCTTGCTACAATCAACTGGAAGACAACTATTAGATTCAGATCTACACCGTCTCTTTGGAGAAGTTGATGGTGCTAAGGTATTTCCTTTTCCAAGAGACATAAAAAGAGAAGACGCACTACCTGGCCAACGCTGGGATCTAAAAGTCTCAAGTAAAGTCACAGGTCCTAACAACTGGGATGTCACACTTGTAAGAATGGTCAGTAATCTTAAAAAAACTGAAGAAACTCCATCAAGCCCTGCTCCAGTAGAAAAAGAAAAAGCTCTTCCGTCGCCTAGTCCAGTCAAGTCTAAACCCGCCAAAACTCAAGAGTTCAGTGAAAACCAAATACTCTATGGAATCAGACTGGTATCTACTGGCAAGAGAGTTCCAAAATCTGGAGGCTTGAACCGTCTTACAGCTAATTACAAGAGCATTGAACTTCATCCAAGCGATGCAGAAATAAAAAGAGCGAAAGCTCGTGATGGAGAAAAATGGAATGTTAAACTCTGCAGCAATTTAAGCAACAGCAAATGGGATGTTGAACTTATTAAAAAATCTGAATAACCAAAAGGTAAAAAATAAAAGGTCTATAATAAACTAGTCTCCAAACAATTTAAGCTTAATTTTTATATTGTATAATAATCAAACCAACTCTAAATTAACCTTAAAAAGAATAACTACTTCTAGATTCTTTAACTTTGCTCTAGGAACTCTTTCTTGATAATTTATAAATGTAAGATCTTTTAATCTTCCAAACATATGTGTAGTTGAAATATTTAGCTCTCTGCTCTTATATTATTAATATTGGAGTAGAGAGGCTAGTTAAATTAGTAGGTTTAAAGTTCGAAGTAGAATCTAAATTTCACCTAAAAACTGGAGAGGTAAAATGGAATTCCCTTACAATACAAATGTTGCTCCTTATACAATTCTTAAAAACGTTCTCTTGATGCCAGAAATAAGAAAAGTGGGCAGTGAAAGAGCTGACACTCTAACTGCCTATATATGCGGACATAGAGTGCATCTAACCAAGAATGACACTATAAATTTCGGAATACTTCCTGAGCAGAAATGGGACCTTCAGGTAACAACAAAAATATGTGGAGAAGACTGGCGAGCTATTCCAATTCAAAAAACAAGAGAGGCGCCTAAGGCTATAGAAATAAAAGTTGGAATGGTAATACAAGATGTTACATTAATTCCAACGGGAAGAAAGATTGGCTTAACCATGGTAGGCTATGCATACGGAACAAGCTTTTTTGCTTCGCTTGATGAAATCGAAACAAAAAAAGCACTGCCGGAAGAAACTTGGGATTTAGAAGTGATTAGAAAAACTTCTGCAAAGGTTTGGCAAGTCAAGCTTCTAAAAAATTCAGCACATACAGTTAAGATAGAAGCTCTCAAAACTGGGACAAAGTTTAATAACGTCATATTTAGGCGAATTAAAAAAAGAGTTCCTAAATCTGGGCTATATAAGTTAGTGGCCTACTATCCTGAAGGAATAGAGTTTCACCCAGGTAATGCTGAAATAAAAAGAGTTAAAGCTAAACCTTACGTACCTTACAATATCGTACTTAATTGTTGCTCAGGAGATAACAAATGGGATGTTTTATTCAATTAACTAAAGCATATTTACAAAAGGTTTTTATTTACTAGCCTCTATACCAACTCAACATTAGCCCTAGGCACAGTAACAACTTCTCCATTCTCTAACCTAGCTCTTAAAACCCTGACCTTCGCACCAGTTGGAATCTTCTCAGGCTTACTTGGCAACTCCGTAATCTCACCAAATGCCCCAAAATTAGGAACACGTATTATTCTAATATTAGCTCCAATTTCTAAAAACTTTTGCTCCATCTCTCTACTACTATTCTTACTGTCTTTTCTAGGAATAATAATTTCAGGTCTAGTTGCTCCTGCCCTAACTTGAGTTGCGCCATTTATCGAACAACTAAAGCCATTACAATCATTTGCTAAATCTAAAACTCTTTTTGATATCGCTAAGTCTCCAAAACCTTCAGTAATGATCAAAGTAAAAGGAACATCCTCATCACCTGTAATAGAAACTCCTATTTCGTGGCCTACGTATTCAAATAAAGTTTCAGCATCAATTGACCCACAAACAACTCCGTTTACATTTAACTCTGCAGCAGTTTTTAAAGCTTCATTAGTATAAGTTTGTCCACCTACTAAGATTTTAGAACTCAAATCATCTTTTATAGATTTAAGAAAATCTGCGCCAATTTCTTTATCTGCATCTATAGGAAGCACAAAAATCTCCCCTTGCCTTTCTCCTCCAACTCCAAATATTCCTTGAATAAAAGTAGCATCAGATTCAATAGTTACATTTTTACCCTTTTCTACTTTTACTACTTTGCCATCAATATAAGAATTAACTTCTAATGGAATAGCTGCGTGTCTAATTCCTAAATGTGAATTTAATTCTGTAAAAAATTCAATTTCTCCATCCTGTGGACATTTAAGTTCAGTTGTAAAAAGTCCAAAAAAAGTTTTTAAAGTACAGATTAAATCTCCTTTTTTAAGCTCATCCCCTACTTTAACTTGCATGCCTTCTATTACATCACTTGCTTCAAACCCCATTCTTTCAGCAACTCTAATAATGCTCATATCTCCAGGTAACTCTGCAGTTAGAACAATATCTTTTGCTGAAACTCTATCTCCTACTTTAACTAAATTTTTTCCATCTAAAGGCAGTTCTCTAGTTTTTCTTACTTTCCTAAATTCTGAGACTTCTAACGCTGGTGCGTATGCTTGTTTTTTACTCATGCTGACTCACCTTTAGAATCGAATACCAAGCTAAATGCACTGTACCATTTCTTAACTAGCTTTCTTCTTTGCTTTTTATCTTCTGGAAAATAAATTGGTCTACCTCTAGCATCTAGTATTAAACCTGCATGCCCACCTCTAACTTTACATTCTAATTTCTTTCCTGCCCCAGCTCCCACATCTACATACTTATTTGCTGGAATAATTTCTGCATTAAGTTTTTCATCTTCTTTTAATTCTTCTAGTCTAAGCTCACCTGCTTTTAAATCAAACTTTCTGCCATCGCTTAAGTTAATCTTTGCTACTAAAGCACCAGTTTTAAATTTTCCAACTGGCACAATTGCAGTCCCTAAATCGACTAAGCAATCTCTAGCAAAAATTTCTGCAGCAGCTTTATTGTGCACTTTTGAAAAAACACCTAAATGAGGCATCATAAAAATAGAATCAACAGATAATCTAGTTACACCTTCTGGTTGATATGCATCTAAGAGCATAAAGGCTGTGCTTTTTCTATCAGGAGCGTGACTTAGAACTCCACCAGAGCCAATGATTAAGTCTAACTTCATTAAATCTACTAAGTCATTCCTCTGGGCAGATTTAAATAAATCTCCAAATCCTAAATTCTTTTTTCCACCTTTTAAACCTGTAGCTAATTTCTTATGATGAATAAAAGATAAACGAAGAGCTTCTCTACAAACTGCTTGTTCTAAAATTAAATCATCTAGCAAATAAGGAATACTAGTTGGTCTAATCATTTTATTTCTTAAACGGTCTCTAATTTCTCCGGAGCTCAACTCAAAAGGTAACCATCTACTGATATTATCCTCACCTGCTTCTAATAAAACATTAGCTACAGAATAACTCATTCCTAGGTTTGCACTTACTGTTCTATTAAAAATTAGTTTTTCTTTAGCTTTCTTACTTTCACCACTTTGCTCAGATTTAAAAACTGAAAACACATCACTAGTAGCACCTCCGATATCCACAGCTAGGATAGTACAATCCCATCTTTTTGCTGCACCTAATACCATTTCACCCACAGCACCTGGTGTTGGCATTACCGGAACAGGAGTCCAGTTCAATAATTTATTATAACCTGGGGCATGACTCATTACATGATGTAGAAATAAATCATGAACAGAGTCTCTAGCTGGTGCTAGCTTTTCTTTTTCTAACGTTGGTCTAAGATTATCAACTGCAACAAATTCAAAACGCTTACCTAGAATTTCTTTGGCTTCTTCTCTAATTTCTTTATTTGCCGCAAATATTACCGGCAAAGATAAAGTCTCACCAAATCTTGGTTGTGGGTCAGCTTGTAAAAGAGTTTCACATAGCTCTAGTGTTAAATCTTTTTCCCCTCCATCTGTTCCACCCGCAATTAAAACAATATCCGGTCTTAAATGCCTAATTTTAGTTACTTGTTCAAAGTTTTCACGCCCATCATCTGCAGAGAAAGTATCCATTACTATTGCTCCTGCACCAAGAGCTGCACGTTCTGCGCTAGAAGCACTCATTCTTCCAACAACCCCACCTACTATCATTTGTAGACCTCCACCAGCAGAGCTAGTAGAGACGTAAAGACTTATGCCTTTTGATTTATCTAATGGCAATGTGGGAACATTATCTCCAACATCCTCAGTTGACAGTATTTGCCTACCTGAAAGTTCTTGAATTTCTAGAAAAGAATTTCTAGCTCCTATGGTTACATCTGCTACTGGTTTTTCAACAGTAGTTGGAGCTTCCCCTCTATAAGTTTGTCTCCAACCATCAGCAGTTTTCTCAAATAGAACTGCTTTAGTAGTGGTAGAACCGCAGTCAGTTGCAAGGACAACTTTTAAACTATCTGAATCTATTTTTTTATAATCACTCATTAAATAAATTTTCTAACCAAATACTACTGGCCACCAGCTGTTAATTAAAAACTCTAAACGCTCAATCAATAATGCCATTCTAGCCATAATCGTAGATCCAAAAAAAGCCCCGAAACAGCCCATCATTAACCATCTACCAAGACCAGAGCACCAGGTTAAAGTATTTGATAGCATTGTTGCCTGACCACTTCTTAGGTCTGTTCTTTTAAAGGTAAAGAAGAAATAACTTAAAGAAGTTAGCAGTGTTGTAATAAATACTATATTTGCAAATGTTTGGTGGACAGATGAAGGCACATATAAAGGTTTAAAAGAATCATAAATTTGTGGCATCAGTTCAATAAAAATTCCCTTAAAAGATAAGCCTGCTGCGTATCCTAACTGACATCCAATAACCAGCTGAGCTAACCACTTATGCCTTTTAGTTAAAAGCGCATAATAAAGAAGACCAAAAGATATAGGCAACAGCCACAACAAGTTTGACGGTATTGGTAGTATCCACAGAAAATTAAATATTTCAGGACTCTGAGCTAAGGTTCCATCAGGAAAAACAATTATGTTAGAACCAAAAAGCTTACTTAACACCTTAGGCCATAAAAAATTCTTAATTGTTTCAATAATTCCATAACTAGTGGCAATACCTATATAGAAATGCTCAAAGAAACGGTAAACTGAATTTTCTTTAAAAAGGAATGAAAAGATAGCAAATGTACAAATTCCACCAAAAAAAATCTGCCACCACTCAAGGTTTAGAGCTTCAATCATCCACTCCTCCTTTTAAATACCGACCTAAAAGACCTAAATTACCTAAAAAAATAAAGGCAAAAACTCCCAACTGTGCAAAAGAAAGACCTGAATTAGTAGCACTAGCCTCGCCACCTTTTACTCTAGTGCTATACTCTTCGCTCAATTTTAGCTCATAGTAAGCTGCACCTGCTACACCTTCAAATAAACCTACAATTTGTTCTGTTGAGTAATAGTTAAAAGCTTCAGGAATAGTAATTGAAGTGCAACCATGAACATACTTTGGACCAGAGAAAAACTGTAACCAAGCATTAAATGCGCCGATTGAACCAGTAAACTCCATTAACATTTGCACGTCTTTTATACTTTTTATGCCGTGCATCATTGGAATTTCACTAATAGGAGTACTCTGCGCGTCTGTTTCTAGAAAAACAGCAAAGTCTTTACTCTTAGCAAAACTCTGGATCATTAATGAGCCACCAGGTCTAAAACCTAAATTTACCCAGTCCTTTCCGTATTCCCATTTTTGCCCAGTTTCTTGCTCTAATTTCTTACCAACTAATAATGGCAATCCTTCTAAAAATGGGGCAGCAAGAGGAGTTAAAGAAATCATAGCAAAAGGGACTCTTTTTCTCATTAGATGTTCAATTCCGGCCATTGTCTGAGGTCTATTTTCAGCCATAGTACTAGGGCCCCAATCTGATGCGAGAAGTACTATTTTTCCTGAATTAGAATCTAAACTTTGAACCTCCTTAAAAAAAGCTTCTGAGGCTTCCATTTTTGCTGGGCGAAGACTAACCCCGTATTTAATTGGCACAGACAAAGAAATTGCAACAAAGGCAAAAATAAGTCTTCTATCTATTCTCTCTAGATAAGACCATATTGAAGACACTTTATTCATGAGCCTCCATCATCCACAGCTAAAGGACTTTTTTCTAGAGACAGCCACATTCTTACAGCCATTGCTAAACCCGCAACTATTGAACCAAATTCAATTGCACGAACCGCAGGAGTACTAATATTAGCCATTAACCAAAGTCTTAAAGTTGGAAGCCCTTTCCATATATATAAAGGCCCTTGAGGAATTTGACCTAACATAACTAAAATCGCAAAGATCATCATGACCATTGCCTCAATCGATTTAATTCTAAACGAACGATAGGCAGCTACTGAAATATAAAATGCTAATAGAGAAAACATTGCAGCACCTAAGGGAAAGAAAAATCCATGCTCTAAAAATTTTGTTAGCTTTAAAAATGTTTTTCCCTGATAGTTACTTTCGGCAATCTCACTAGATAAAGAAGAGGCTTTTGAAATAGCTTTTTCAAGTTCCTCGTGTCTTTGTTTTAAACTCTCTTCACTTTGACCAGTTAAATAAGTTGACCTTAAAACTTTAGTTTTACTCTCTAAAGAATTTAATGCGGGGAGAAATTTACTTAATAAAAGCTTATCACTAATTTCTTTCGTATATAAATAGGATTCAGAGCTATTTGTTTCTTTTTTTATATCCTCAATTAACCTTAGTTGAGAGTCTAATCTTTTAATAGGGTCTAAGTCTTTACGTTTTGAAAAGATGTCTTTTGAAAATGCGTTTAAATTGGAGATCCTGTTCCAACTATCAACCTTATCAACTGAAGTGAGAAAATCTCCACCTTTAACAACAAACATTAATAAAATGCCCATTAATAAAGCGATAGAATTAAGCATGCCTTTTCTACCTTTAACAATAGCGCTACCATGAACCCTTAGTATATTAATTAAACCAAGCCCAATTGCCATTGCCCCAATGGTAACAAAAGCATTACTTATTTCTTCGTGATATTTGCTAAATTCAACTTCTACAATTTTGCTTGTTAAGAATAATTTAAATCTTAATTTTTCAGGTAAAAGCCATTCAATAAAAAAGTAAAGTCCACTTAAAAAAGTGACCACTGCTATTAATACTTGTCTTAAATTCTTGTTCATTTAACAGTTTTTGATAATTTCTCTAAAGTAAAAAACTCTGACCAAGATGAGTTAAAAAAATCACTTATAAGACTAGAAGCCTCTACTCCAATGATAGAACAGTATGTGTTAATAATAATTCCAAGAATGATCAAAATAACTATTACTAGCTTAGCTATATCTTGCCCTCTTAAACTTCCAACCTGCACAGGGTCTTTTGAGAGATAAGCTCCAGCAGCATATAGCTCCTCTCCTATTAAAGTATGATCACAAGTTGTAATAAAAAATGGAATCTGAGCAGAAGAGATAGTTGCAGCTACTTGCACCGCTCCAATTTGTTGAGCTGATTCAGCTAAAATTAATGACTCTGCAGCAAAACGCCCAAATAAAAACGCACCACCTACATTTTCTCGATGAATTAAGCCTTGATAACCAGCAGCATAGGCAAACTGTTCTTGAGATAAGAACCTAATCATCGTTGAGTCGTACTGAGCAAAACGGCCTTCACTTCGATAAGCATTTTGAAGAGTTGCTTCTGTTAAAGCTAAGGCTTCTGGATCATTGCATGGTACAAATAATCTAGATTTATATATAGCTGCTTTTCTACCTATATACCTAAGCACTCCAAGACAAGCATATAAAAGAGGACTTACTCCGGTTAAACCTGAAGTAAAAGATAAAGGCCTGCCTAACTCGACACTTCTTCCAATTGCTTCATCTACAGCATCAATGCCAGGAATTCTTCTTATAAATATATCTTTATTTTTAGCTACTCGAATATAATAAAGCACTGGGCCTAGTAAGAGCGCTAATAAAATTAAAATTCCAGGGGTTGCATGTTCCACTATTTTCTAGACTCTCTGTTTTCAAGTTCAAGAATTAAATTTTCAATATTTTGTCTTTCTGAAAAAAAGTTTGGCACCGTATCGTAGCCTTTAACTGAAGATAGAACTGGGGAGATACCAACAGATAAGAAATGAAAAATTGAGCTAATAGGTAAATGAGCTTCTAGAAAAAACATTGATGGCGTTTCTAGCTTTAGAGCTTTAATTTTATTAGCTATAGTTTTAATTTCTTGTTCTGATAAAATCATCAGAGAAAATATAACTTATTAAAACAAATGCAAAAAGCAATAATCACAGGGGCAAATGGACTAGTTGGCGCAAGACTTTGTCACGACTTAAGCAAAAACTTCGAGGTCATAGCAATTGGTGGTCCAAACTCTAGTTTCGATATCAAAATAGATCTAAATAAAAACCTAGAAACCCTTTCTCAATACAACCCAGATTACTTCATTCATTGTGCTGCTATTGCTAGCCCTGAGACCTGTGAAAAGAATAAAGAGCTTTCCAGTATAGTAAATCTAGAAGCTACTAAAAGAATCTGTAAAATTTTACCTAAAAGCTGTAAACTTATTTTCATTTCCACTGATTTAGTTTTTGAAAACTACGCAGAGGCTCCTAAAGATGGATTTTCTGAAAAAGACAAAGTATCTTTTCATTCACACTATAGTCATACAAAAGCAGAATCTGAAAAATATGTTTTAGAGCGAGAGCACTCAATTGTATTAAGAATCTCCTTAAGTTTAGATTTACTAATTAAAAGAGGATATCTTTTTAATGCTTTAAATAATCTAAAAGCGAACAAAGAGCTTAATTGTTACCATGATGAATTTAGAACTCCTTTAATATTAAACGAACTTAGCGAAGTTATTAACAAGCTAATGAAAACAGAATTCTCTTCTCAAGAAATTTTTCATTTCTGCTCTGGCTATAAAATAACAAGATTTGATTTAGGCAAGCTTATAGCTAAGACTTGGGGCTTGAATGAAAACTTAATTATTAAAAAAAGCATTAAAGAACATCGAGGGCTAGTTAAAAGAGCTAAAGACGTTAGTCTTGATAGTTCTAAACTTAGAAAGTTATTAAACTTAGAAACTCTAGACTTTAAAGAACAGCTGTCAAAACTAAAGAATTTAGACAAAATAATCTCTGGTTAAAACAAATTCTCAATGCTAGCTATTCATAATGCTTTCTAGGGAAAATTATGAAGAAAACAATATATCAAATCCTGATATATCTATTTCTGCATTCCATGACATTAAAAGAAGATTTGGCTCACAGATAAGCTCTGCACTTGGGCCTGGTGCAATAATAGACGGTGGATTTTGTTTTGATGAACCAATTTGTATCGATGGAAAAATCAGTGGAGAGATTAAATCAGATAGTTTTCTCATTGTAGGTGAGCAAGCAACAATTAATGCGAATATAGAAGTAGCTGGAATTATCATACTTGGAAAAGTAAGTGGAAAAGTTAAAGCTAGTAAATTTGTTGAAGTTAGATCTGGTGGAGAGCTAGACTCAGATGTTTATAGTCCTAAAATAATAATTGAAGACGGTGCTAGCTTTAATGGTGCTAGATTTAACAACAAAGATAGCTCTTTTAAAAATAGCTAAAAATATAATTAGTTTTTTGTTAAGACTCTTTAGAAGTTTTCTTCTCTAACTTTCTTTCTTGAGTAATCTTAGCTGCCTTACCTCTAAGACCTCTAAGGTAGTAAAGTCTAGATCTTCTAACTTTACCTCTTTGCTTAACTTCTATTTTTTGAACTCTTGGTGAATGAATTGGGAAGATTCTCTCTACTCCAACATTGTAAGATATCTTTCTTACAGTAAAAGACTCTCCTACTCCGCCACCGTTTCTTCTAATAACAACACCTTCGAAAACCTGAACTCTGTCTTTAGTACCTTCACTAATTAACTGGTGTACTCTTACAGTATCACCTGCTTTAAATGATGGTAATTCAGCTTTGATTGATTTTTTCTGTAATCGATCTAATATTTCAGCATTAGAAGTCATAGTTGCTCGTTGTTTTCGTTCTTATCATCGAGGAGCAGTTCTAAACTAACAGGATACATAATGTCAATACCTACAGCATCTATATTACTAATTGGTAACGAATTACTTAACGGGGACACTAGAGATATAAATGCAAACTTTATTGCACTAAAACTATCAGAATTAGGCATCTCTCTTAAAAACATTTCTGTAGTTAAAGACGACTTAGAAGATATTACTAATGAATTAAATAGGTTATCTAGTTTTTCTGAAACCATTTTCACCTCTGGAGGCATAGGACCTACTAGTGATGACATCACTAGAGAGGCGATAGCTAAGTTAATTGGCAAGGAACTAGAACAAAGAGAAGAGGCAGTAATTAAGCTTGAAAATTATATGAAAAAGCATAATCGCCCTTTAAACAAGAACACCTTTAGACAAGCAATGTTTCCTATTAGCTCTGAGATAATTCCTAATGTAGCTGGCACTGCGGATGCTTTCTTAACAAAACATAAAAAAACAGAGAATAAAGAAACTGGGTATGAGAATACAAACATAATTACGCTGCCCGGTGTCCCTAAAGAAGTTCAAAGTATTTTTGAAAAAGAAGTAGAGCCAAATATTACAAACTACTTCTCTAGTTTTAAAAAACTTAAGAGAAAGAACTTAAGAATCTTTGGTCTTTCAGAATCTTTTATTGGGACCGAATTAGACTCTTTAAATCTTGAGGTTTCAGTAGCGTACAGACCAAGCTTTCCAGAGCTTTTATTAGTTTTAACTTCAGACTGTGAACAAAACGGAGAAGAGAAACTAGAACAAGCAAAAAACAAAATCACTAATAAGATTGGAGAAGAATTTTTCTACTCAGAAGTAAAAAAAGAAAGACTAGCAAATGCTGTTTTTAAAACATTGAAAGATAAAGAACTTACAGTATCTTTTGCTGAGTCTTGCACAGGAGGAATGCTTTCTGAAAGTATTGTGAATCAAGAAGGGGCATCAAGTGTTTTTAAAGGATCTGTTGTTTCTTACAGTAATGAATCTAAAATAAATCTACTAGATGTAGATTCAATAGAATCAACAGGTGCAGTAAGTGAGGAAACCTCTAAACAAATGGCAAAATCTGTTCTTGATAAGTTCAAGTCAGACTTTGCAATCTCTGTTACAGGAATAGCGGGTCCGGATGGTGGAAGCGCTGAAAAACCAGTAGGGACGGTGTTTATTGCTATCGCTGATAAAAACTCGGTAGAAGCATATAAATTTAACTTTAATTGGGGTAGGCAGAGAAATAGGATTTATTCTACGTCTATGGCTTGGGATTTACTTAGGAGGAAAATTTTGGGTTTTCCGATGGTTTGGGATAAGAAGTAACTTTTTTTTAACAGCACAGAGATCGCAAAGTAGGCAAAGACTCAGAGGATTAAATTTAATTAATTAGACTAAACCTTGATGTAAAGATGCACAGCACTACTGCCTAACTTATCAATTGATTTAAGTTTAATATTATTATTTTTATTCAAATCGAACCCTACTCCTAAAGAACCTAAAAACTTTTCTCCTACAGAAATTCTTAACTCTGAGAATAAACCTTGTTCGTAAAATTGTTTGAAAATTTTAGCTCCTCCTTCTACTAAGAGCTTACCAACGCCTAGCTGTTCTATATGCTTAAGCACTTTACTGAGGGTTAATTTTTCTAGAAAGAAAAAATCTTTTTTATCAGTTATTTCAGAATTAGCATGATAAACTACGGTTCTAGATTTGTTATCACTGAAAAGATTTAGGCTTTCATCAAATTTAGCATCTTGACTTATTACGACTCTAATTGGCTGTTTATCTATTCCCTTGGCTAAAAGACTAGGATTATCAACTCTTAAAGTATTAGCTCCAATAAGAATAGCATCTACTTCTTTACGAATTTCATTAACTTGTTCTAAGTCTTCTTTGCTAGATATCAGCAAACGCTTATTTTGCTCGGCAATATATCCATCTACTGTAAGAGCTATTTTTAGTATAATATGCATTTATGAAAGTTATAATACTGCTATTAATATTATTTTCAAAGATTGCACTGGCTGAACCAAAGCCCATAGAACAAAAACCTACGGAATTGAATTCATGTAAGCAGTGCTTAGACAGAAAAAAAGAAATCTGTTCCTCTGAGTGTGAATTAGTAAATAAAAAGAACAATCTTTTATGCCAAAGTGACTGCGTTAATAATTACTGCGCTCATAAATGCAAAGAAGGTGAAAAAAAATATTTAAACCTAGACTGTGATAAGTGCTTAGATCAACAATTCGAGCTATGTGATAACAAGGCGGGGTCTAACAGAGTGGTAGCTGATTATAAACTTAAATGCGCAAATAAACGCTGTGAAAACAACTATGCAGTAACACCTTAAGAGAGTGCTATAAATCTAACTCATCTGAAATAGCATCTATTACAATAGATTTTTGGCGATTTATAATCTCGTAGTAAAATTCTACGTCTTCAACACTTAAATCGCTGGCATAAGTTGTTACACTTAAGACTAAATCATAATTAACAATACTTAGCTTCGCTCCAATTAGAGTATCTGCGACAAGTAAAGCAGCGTAAGTAAATTTTTGCACATCACCTAAAGGCACAGACATTACGTTTACCCCAACATAAAGTGTTGTATCTATTGCTCTATTTGTTCCTTCAAGGGTTACTTCTAAATCTTCATCTTCTTCTAAAGGTAGTAGCCACTGAACCATTTGCTTAGTGCGTTGTTGTAAACACTCTTCAGGATTAAATCCTCTTCTATGCATAAACTCTTCAATTGTTTTCTTAGGGTCTTTACCACCGGATATCTTTTTTATTCTTGCTGATGCTATTTTACTAATTTTACTCATATGCTCTTATATTATTTTACAGTAATTTTTAAAGTAACTACTACAGTGGTTATTACGCATTAACTAGAAACTATCACCTAACAAAGACTTGAAGCTAATTAAGTAATATTTACATAGCCTTAGCTTAATACCTCTAAAACTCTTTGAGTCCAATTAGGCTCAGAATTTAAGTTTAAATCTTCAAAAAAACTTGAAACAAAAGATTTATCATTCTTTATCTTACTAATCGTATTAAATAAAGACTCAACATTTCTTGCTTTATATATAAAGTCATCACTTCTGATAAGTTCTTTATTCTGAGTAGAATCAGAGACTACTACTGGAACTTTTGAATTAAGAGCTGAGATAATATAACCTCCTGAACCTTCACAGATAAAAAGATTTACTTTAGAAATAAAGTTTAACAAATCAAGATTCGACTCAATAAATTCTATTTTATCTAATAAATCTAATGCATGAGATAAAGCTAGAATATAATTATCTTTTGCAGACTGAAGAATCAAAAAAGAATTTTCCAACTTAGAAAATGCTCTTAAAACAACTTCTGTTTCTGCTCTTGTTTTTATACTCGCTAGAACTACGAATTTATCTGTTTTGTAATCTTGAACTTCTTCTTCATTCTTATATATCTCTACCGAATACGGCTTAATAAAGACCTTGTCTTTAAGACTTGGAAGATTCACTTTTATTTTTTCTGCTAAAAAAAAGGTAGGAACAATTATTTGATCAGCCATTACTAAACCTAGAACTTGTAATAGTTTTCTTGGTCTCATTAAACACTCTTTGTAGGAAAAAGTTATATCCCAAGGCAAGTAATCAACTAAAAAAACTATTTTCTTTCTAAAGACAAACTTAAATACAAGGTGCAACAAACTATCAAAGGATCTAAATACTAAAATATGAGATATATTTTTCTCTCTTAATAACTTAAACACTGAGAACAAACTAAAAAGAGCAAATCTTAAAGTATAGAAAAAAGGCTTAGATTTAGTATTTCTAGCAAATAAATTATGCGTACTAATACCTTCTAACTCCTTAGCGGAAATACAGGAGTAATCTATATTTTTTGAGCTTAGTGCCTTACATAAAAACATAAAGGGTGGAAAGCTTTGTTGAGAGAATCTATCGGGATTAATTATAATTAGATTAGGGTTCATTTATAATTCATTATTATGTAGCGTTTTTTATTTCTCTCTATTACTTTATAGTTGACTTAGCTTAATTTATATTTAAAAAATTTTAATACAAATTAAGCTAAGTCAACTATATTAATGTTTTCCGCTGCGCTCGGCAATACACCAATCGTAGCAGGAACTACGATTGGTGTATATAAATGGAATTACTAATAGTCATTATACTTGGTTTATGTTTCGGCAGTTTTCTAACAGTAGTCGCATACAGAGTACCTAGAAAACTCTCAATTATTAAACCTGCAAGATCATATTGTCCGCAAACAGATAAAACTTTAAGTACCTTAGAAAATATACCCTTATTAAGCTACATTATTCAAGGTGGTAAAAGTAAACATAATAATAAACCTATTCCTATAGTTTATCCCTTAATTGAAATTATAACTACTGCATTTGCTCTTGCTACTTACTTTAGATTTGGTTTTAGCCCAACTGGCATTTTAATTTTTGCGCTATTATGTAGCCTTGTTGCAATAAGCTTTATTGACATTGAGTTTATGATTATTCCAAATGTTATTAGCTTGCCAGGAATAACTATTGGCTTAATCATAGGAGCAGTTTCTGAATATACGAACATCTTTCAGTATCCAATAACTCAAGGAGCATTTGATTCATTACTAGGATTTTTACTCGGAGGTGGATTATTCTGGTTAATCGGAACAATTTACTTTCTTATGACTAAAAGAGAAGGCCTTGGAGGAGGAGATGTAAAACTACTTGCTATGACTGGAGCTATTTTAGGTTACAATTCTATTGTTCCAACTATACTTTCTGCCTCTATTCTTGGTGTAATTTATGGTGTTGGAACGATGATGCTCAAAGGTGGTGGAAGGCATAGCGAAATTCCTTTTGGCCCATGGTTAGCAATCGGTGCAATCATATACATCTTTGGAGGAACAGGCTTATTCCCTTATGCGATTTAGTGTTCTTAAACTAGCTCTACTGTCTTTAGTTCTGCAGTTTTTAGTTGCTAACATTTGCTACGCAGATGAAATATACAAATGGACAGATGAAAACGGAAGAACTCATTACTCCGATAAACCATTTACCAAGGGACAAGCTAAAGCCAAATTACCTAATGTTAAAAAAGTAAATTTAAAAAACAGAATAAAAAAACTTAAAAAATTTAGTGATAAATCTTGTGTTAATCATGGTGGTATTGATTGTTCTCAGGGAGTAGATAAATCTGATGGCAGTGTGATATGCTTAGATGGCCATAAAGATAACTTAATTAAGTTTAATGAAAGATGTGTAAATGTAAAACTTTATGTTGAAACAGAATTAAGTCAAAAAAATGGTGTAACAACAATACAGGCTAATATAAGAAACGAGTCTGCAATAATGGCAAAGAATTTAGATGTTAATTTTAGGCTTAAAGAAACTAAGGACTTAAAATTTAGACTAGAAGGAGCAAATGACATAGAAGCATACGGCTTAGAAAACTACACTTTTACTTCAAAAGAAAAATTAGATAAGAAATACCCTAATAGAAAGATAGCTGGGAAAACCATAGTAAAATGTAGTAACTGCTCAAATATTAAAAGAAAAAAAGTAAAATATAAATAAAGCTAAATCTTAGATAAAAATTATGATTGAACAAGCAAAAGAAATACTAAAAGCCGAAGCAGAGGCAATACTAAATTTAAAAATTGATCAAAACTTTGAACTTGCAACAAAAGAGATTCTTAATTGTAAAGGAAAGCTAATTACCACAGGACTTGGTAAAGCAGGCTACATTGCAAGAAAAGCTGCATCTACTTTTTCCACGACTGGTTCTCCTTCTATCTATCTACATCCTGCAGACTCCTCACACGGAGACGTTGGGGTTATATCTTCAGAAGATGTCTTACTAGCAATTTCAAATAGTGGGGGGACAAGAGAAGTAATAGAAACTGTATTATTTTGTAAATCCCTAGGAGTAAAATCTGTAATAGGTATTACAGGAAATGTAGAATCAAAATTAGCTGAACTAAGTGATACTTTAATAAGTATAGGAAAAATTAAAGAGCCTTGTCCTCTAGGAATGACTCCTTCTGCTAGTGCATCTGCAATGCTTGCGCTTTGTGATTGCTTGGCATTAGTGGCAATGAAAGAAAGAGGGTTTAGTAAGGAAGACTTTGCTAAAAGGCACCATGGTGGTTACTTGGGTGAGAAGTCTAGAAACTAAATAAAAAGCTCGTCGCACAGAGTTCACAAAGCATACAAAGGCACAAAGAAAAGTTATAAAACATTTCTTATTTCCCTCTGTGTCTCTAGCTAACTCTCATCTATTTTGCAAGCAAAATGCCTTACGGCACGATACTCTGTGCGAGTCTTTTTGCAATTGCATTTAAGGCTATTAGATAGCCATTTGTTCCAAAGCCGCACACTACTGAGTCAGAAACTTCACTGATATAGCTATGTTTTCTAAACTCTTCTCTTTTGTAGATGTTAGAAATATGGACTTCTATAATTGGAATCTTAACTGCTTCAAGAGCATCTCTAATTGCGATACTTGTATGAGAGTAAGCACCAGGGTTAATGATAATGGCTTTACTTTCTAGAGACTGAATATAGTCTATAATTTTGCCTTCAGAGTTTGATTGAAAGCTATCTAGTTTTAAACCTAGCTTTTCACTAGCAACTCTAACTTTATCTACTATCTGCTCAAAAGTTTCACTGCCATATATTTCAGCAGGTCTTTTACCTAGAGCATTTAAATTAGGTCCATTAATTAATGATATTGTGTTCATTTTATAATCTACTCTTCGTCAAATTCAATTATAGCATCAGATATATCAGCTTCCAAATCTATCTCTGCTAAAACGCTTTCAGCCTCACTCTTAATAGATTGTCCTGAATATGTATTAAGGTAATGTTCTCCATAGTCGCCAAAAGACAATAGTAGCTTTTTAATTGTTTCTGATTTTGTCTCAGACCAAACTTCTGCTATTTCTCTAGCGCTAAAGTTATAAAAACCATCTTGGTAAAAAAGTTTTGCTAATAATAATCTAGCAACTAGGTTTTTAGGGTAATAATATAAGCCTTGGAATAAAACTTCTTTTGCAGCTTTACTGTCTTTCTTGCTATCTGCTTTAGCGTCTCTTTTTATTAGCAGTCTTGCTAATTCTAAAAAAGCCTTAGATGAAGGTTGTTCATCTAAGGCTTTTTGAAGCTCAATAATTCTGTCCTTAGACACTCGAATCAGATACTAAGATTATGAGCTCGGACATAAATTATAACTATCAGCTGCAATAACTCCCGACCTTAAAAGCGTAAAAGGCTCTGAGCCATCAATGTTAGTTCCAGTAATTGTAAAAGTAACGTTAGTTGTTACTTCAGTTATAAGTAAGTTTGTTCCTACATACTCCTTTCCACCAGCAACTAAATCAGTAAATAACGCTTCAAAAGTCGTATTAGTAGAATTTGCTGGAATAATTACCTGAGAAAGTTGAGTAAAAGTCGAGGTAACAACACCTTGAACAGAGTAAGTGACAGTATCTATTTGGATCTGACTCGTCCTATTATTGCTTATATTAAATACTGCAAAATCATTAGTAAATGGTTCTGGGTCATCACTGCCAGGAGGAATAGGAGGATCAGCATCTGGATCACCAGCATCATTACCATCACCATCACAATCTGGATTCCGAAAAGTATCTATTTCACCAGTTTGTCCTTCCCCAGATACAGTTCTAAATAGTGCATCATTAAAAGTAACAGTTCCTACTTGTGATATAACATCCGTCATATCACCGTCTGTCGTATCTCCACCTGTAGTACCACCCGTGGTGTCGCCTCCAGTTACAGTTCCTCCAGTAGTATCGCCTCCTGTTGCAGAAGATCCACCACCAAGGCCACCACCAGCAGCTCCAGCAAATCCATTGAAGCCAGATGGCGCAGTACCTGAAACTCTAAATCCCATTCTAGCAACTAAACCACTTCCAGCAGGCCCTCTACATTCCATAATAAAACTACCTGGACATGAACCCCCAAGAACTCCACTCATTACTCCACCACTTGAAGTGTTAGCAATACCAGCAGTTCCATTAACTGTTTGATTTGGCTCTACTACACTTAAGCAAACCTCAGTATCACAACTAATAGGTAAAAAAGATAAAGGACCACCATCAGCTCCTCTTGCTTCAACTGTGTATTCTATAGTTCCACCTAGTGGAACATTGGTATCAGCGTTAATTCTTAAACTAGCAAGACCATTGTTTTGATCCCCAACAAGCACAGAGCCAGGAAAAGCCTGTTGTAAGCCACCGCCTGTATCACCTTGATTACAAGAGCTAAGACTTAGAATTGTTAGTGCTAGTAATAATATTTTACAAATCTTCATCATTTTTTTTCCCATTTATAAAGCTGATGTCGCAGTTGAGTCTTGTTCAGATGTTAAATCAACAACTGCTTGTTCAGTAGTCGCAGCACCATCACCATCTGTGGTTGTAACACCATTGGTATTTGCGCCTCCTGCAACAAAAACTGGAGGTGCTGTAGAAACAAAATCGTCAACAATTAAGAACTGTATTGGTAAAAAGTTAGATTCAAAAACATCTCCTGCCTGACTAATTGCAACTGCTTGACAACTAATAAGCATATTAAATGGCAAACTAGGTAATTGATTACTTCTGGCTATAAAAAAAGACTTAATACCAGCAGATAAAATTGGAAAAGCTGAAGCAAATGAATCTCCTGGTCCAATAACTCTACCGGTACTTGTACTATCTCTAACTACAGGTAAACTTGAACCTGGAACATTATATGAACAGTTGATTTGAGTTTGAGTTAAGAACTGACCAACAACAGGAGTAGTTCCTGCTCCAGCACCAGTTCCAGCTCCAGCACCCGCACCAACAGTAGTTATTTCTCCTACTTGAGTATCAGCACCAGGGGCAGAAAGAATACTATCAGCTCCTACTAATCTATTTTGAACCCCAAGAGCTAAAAAAGTACTTTGTCCATTGTTTAGAGAATCAGTAAAAAAAGAAACCGCCGGGCCAATTCCAGTACCTCCCTCTGATGGTTCAAAGTAGCCAAAAGCTAAAACAGAAGTTCCTTGGTCGTTATTAGTACCAGTCCCTCCACATCCAACAAGGCCGTAAGCCATAGCGATTAATATTAAAGTTATTTTTTTCACCTTAACACCCTTTTTAATCATATTTGATACTTTCATTTTTTTATAAAATCTTTTTTCATACAATATATAAATCTATTTGGAGTTAGTAACTTTCTCGTTAATCTTAGATGCAATTTCTTTAACATCTAAGCCATTACTAGAAATTTTAAAGTCTACTTTTTCAAAGTATTTTTTTCGTTCAGCTCTAAGTTTCATAAGTTTTTCTCTCATTACTTTCTTATCTACCTTTTTACCTTCTTCGACTAAAAGAGGTCTTAGGACTTTTCCTGTTTCTTCTTTGTATTTTAGATCCTGCTTAAATACTCTTTCTAATTGCTGTTCTAACTCTACATCAATATGAACAACAAAAGTTTCAGCTCTAAGTAACTCCGCACTGTCTACAGACATCAAAGCACCACCACCAGGACAAAAAGCAACATAACGATCTGACTCTAATAACTTTTCTAATAATTCACTTATAAGCTTCGAGATCGTTTGAACCTCTAAAGCTCTAAAAGCTACTTCTCCATCTTCCCTTATAATATCTACTATTTTACGACGAGCTTCTTTTTCAATCTGCTCATCAACATCTACAAAAAACCAATTAAATTCCCTTTCTAAGGCCTTACCTACTGTTGTCTTACCGCTTCCAGGTAAACCAACTAAAGATACAATCTTTTTTTTCAAAACCTACATCAAACTAGCATCAAAGCTACCCTCAACAATGTGAGGAGTTATAAAAAATACTAACTCTTCATCACTTTTTACTACTTGAGTTCTTCTAAATGCTACACCTAAAAATGGAATATCTTTTAACCAAGGAACACCATCAACAGTGTCTAAATCTTGTATTCTGTAAACTCCACCTAAAGCAAAAGTTTGACCACTCTTAACTAAGATTGTTGAAGTTACTGTTCTTTCAATCGTTGGTGGAATACCGTCAACTGATGCTGAACTTTGAGAGAATTCACTAGATGTAGCTTCTACGTCTAGTAAAACATAATAATCAGGGGAAGCTTGTGGAGTTACTCTTAACTCGATTCCAATATCAAGCTCTTCAAAAGCAGCTTGCCCACCACCTGCAGCAGTTGCACCTGAGCCCGTAGCTACTGAAGTTCCATTACTAGGTAGCTTAACTCTTAAAGTTTCAACACTTTTAATCTCAGCTGTCTTATTATTAATAGTTGCAATTTGAGGTCTACTAACAATACGTATCCTTCCTTCGCTTTCCAAGGCACTAAGTCTTGCACTTAAGGCTCTTGCTCCATCTGCAGAACCTAGTATCGCAGCAATTGCTCCACCGTCTGCTGCTGGGAAGTTAGAAAGATTACCACCAGTAGCATCTCCAGTAATATTAATACTGTTTGGAAAATTCAGTCCCGTAGCATTACCTGTACTTGGTCCTCTATTTAAAGTTCCACCAAGCTGAAACCCTAAATCTCTTGTTAGGTTTCTACTACCTTCTACAATTTGAGTTTCAAGTAAAACCTGAGGAGTTCTTAAATCAAGCTTTTTAATTAACTCAATAGCTTGCTCATGACCCTTTTTAATATCTCTAATAATTAACTGATTAGTACGCTCATCTTCTACAACAGTTCCTCTTTCAGTAAGAACGCCTTGAATTTGGTCAACTAAGTCACCAACTCTTGCGTAACTTACTCTGACATACTCAACTGTTAAATCTTCTAAAGCTTCTGCTGCTTTTTTTGCCTCTCTTAAAGCTTCTCTTTCTTGTCTTAACTTATCAACTGGAGCAATTCTGATTACATTACCTTCTGCAACCTGATCAAGGCCGTTAGTCTTAAGTATAACATCTAACGCTTGATCCCATGGAACATCGATTAATCTTAAAGTAACTTTACCTGAGACATCATCACTTGCGATTATGTTCAAGTTAGAAACCTCTGCGATAATTCTTAAGGCATTATCAATATCAGTATCTTGAAGATCTAATGAAATAAGTCTTCCAGTATAAATCTTAGAGCCATCAGCTGATCTAATACCAGTTGGGTTAAGTCTTGCAGTAGAGTCTTCACCTAAGTCTACATTCGCCCCATCACTTGATTCTTCCTCAGCTAACTGAGCTCTTGAATTAGGATCTCTTGAAAAATTAGACGGAATAGCTTCAACTAAGATCTCATTACCCCTAGGATAGGCTTGTAAATCAACATTAGCATCAACAAACATTCTAACGCTAAGTCCGTCTTCAGTATTTGTTGCTCTCACAGATCTAATTCCAGGCAAGCCTCTTGGTGCCACTAAAGGTGAATTTAAACTTTGAATATTACTATCAGCCCCTACTCCAGGTAGATTTAGTATGTACTCACTTGGAGCAGTTCTAGAAAGCTTAAATGCTGCAGAACCCTCTAAGCTAATTAAAACGAAACCTGAATCACTTTCTGTTTTACCTAACTCCATACCAGTAGCTTTATTCACCGCTACAGGGAGCTGTTCATAACTATTTTGTGGAACAGTATTTTCAACGACATTATTTTCCACAACAGTATTCTCAATTGGAATCGTAGTAGCAGTAGGCAGCTCTACTACCTCAAGAGCTGGATCGGTAATAACTTCTTCAACAATAGCTTCTTCTACTATTGCTGTAGGCAGGTTAGGAACAACGGTATTAGTAGTTGGTAAATCATGAACTACTTCGAAATCATCGCTAAACTCATCCTGTGCAAATACTGTAGAACAGAAAAATAAAAATACGATTGAATAAAAAAACAAAAAATTTTTCTTTAATACCATTCTAGTCTTGCCTTTTGTTAGATAAACGAGAGCAGTCATGCCCATGTAGTAATCTCCTAATATCTTAATTTAAAGTTCTAATTTTAAAAACATAATTCTTTTAAAATTAGAACTTTAGGCTAAATAAACTAAGCCTACTTAGCTTAACTACAGCGTTGCAAGAGGGTAGTAAAGGAGAAAAATGATTCTTAGAGAATTATTTTTTATCCTTTTTTGACTTTTTTTCTCTTGCTTTCCTTTCTTTTTCATCAAGGAACCTAAAAGAAACCGCTGTTAAGGTAGCATTAAGGACACTATTCTTGTCTTCTATGGCTCCCTTAATTCCTTTAATACCGTATTCTTTTAAATTTACTATCCTATCTAAGTCACCTACCTCATTAAAAAATACTGCGACTTGATGGAATTTGCCATTTACTTTCAACTCTACAGGTATTTCTGAGTAGAAATCTCCATACTTTTCAGGAGCTGGCTGAAAAAGCTCAACTTCTAAACCTGAATTCTTTGCTTTATCTGAAATCTTAGCAAGCAAACTATCAATATCTTTCTTATCTGGAAGTTCCCTAAGAGCTTTTGATAATTCTTGATCTAGCTCTTTAACTTCGTTTCTGAATTTTTTTAGATTTGCAGCTATACCTTTCTTCTTTGCAACCTCTAATTCTAACTCATCTGCTTCTTCTTGTCCCTCTTGTATTATAGCATACGAACTAGATAAAAATATTGTGTAGTAGCCAAATCCAAGTAGAGCTAAAACTCCAAGCAGTATCCCTATCTTTTTAGATAAAGACATTTTAATTATTTTTTTTACGTATTCAATCAAAACTATTTCTTCTTTTCATCTTCTTTGTTTTTATCTTTCTTTTTATCTTTTGAACCATCAATTTTTTTAAAATCTCTTAGCGGATCAGTTAAAGAAGCACTAAGAGAAAACTGCTTTAAGGGAACTTCATTTTGTAATAACTGCTTGGAAAAAACCAAGTCAACTTTATCAAAAAAATCTGAATTTTCTAACTGTCTCATCAACAAAGAAACCGTCTGATTATCTAAAGCTACACCAGTAAATTCAATAGACTCTCCTCTTTTAACTACTGTTTCTATCCATGACTTTTCAGGGATAGAAGAAGTAAGCGCATCTAAGACTTTAACAGGCTCTTGCTTAACTGCTTTTAGCCTAGCTATTGTAGTTAATTTATTAACTAACCATTTTCTCTTAACATCCAAACCTTCTACTTCTTTAGTTATTTTTGAAAGTCTCGTATCCTCGTTAGTAAGTCTTTTTTTCATCTTTTCTAGCTTAGACATTTTAGAATTAGCGCTAATCTGCAATATTCCAAATAGAAGAAAAAAAACTAAAAAAGAAGCTACTAAAACAGCGCCATGAGTTACATACTGTATTCTGTAATCTTTTTTTTCACCCTGTAAGTTAACTTTAATCATTAAGCGCTAACCTCAGCTTCAACCACATTTATCTTATCTCCAACTTTTCTAATGCCAAGCCCAACTCCCGAAGCAAGAAACAAAGATAACTGCCTAAGGTAATCCGTATCTATATTCGAAGCTGAATTAATTTTCCTAAAAGGATCAATAATCTCACATTCAATTCCCGTTCTTTCTCTTAATTCATGAATTAATCTGTGAGAATCACAAGCTCCACCACATAGGTAAATTTTTTCAATCCCTGTTTCCAATTCTGCAGCTGTCCAGAAAAACCCTAACTGTCTATGAATCTCCCCTGCAACATAATCTGTCGTTCTATCTAAAGTGTCAGACAAAAGAGCCTTATCAAACTCTGCTGTAATATCCTTACCAAGCTTAAGCTCTTCTGCTTGATGAACTTCAAGACCTAAACTTTCAGCAATAGCATCAGTATACAACCTACCGCCTACTGGTATGTCTCCAGTAAAATGCGGTATTCTATCCTTAACTAAACTAACGCCAGTATACTTAGAACCTACATCTAAAATTGCAATTAACTTATCTTTATCTTCTGGATAATTTAACTCATGCATATTTGAAATAGCAAAATAATCTACATCTGCTACTGCAGGAACCAAACCACTAGCACGTATTGCAGCCCTATAACTATTAATAATTTCATCCTTAACAGCTACTAGCAAAACTTCCATTTCATGCTCATCACTTGATAATATTTGAAAATCTAGCTTAACTGAGCCTATGTCATGCGGCACGTAGGTCGCAGCTTCAAAACTTAAATTTTCTTTAAAATCTTCTGCATCAACCTTGGCTGTCTTGATTTTCTTAGTAAATACCGATGGCCCAGGAAGCGAGTAAATAACCCTAGCTTCTGAAATATCATTATCTTTCATTGCCGCAGTAATACTTTTTGCTACTAAGTCAGGTTCTACTATTACGTTGTTGCTAATTGCATCTATAGGCGTAGGAATCTTAGCTATCGCATTTACCGTTACAGAGTCATCCTCTTGGAAAATTGATACTATTTTAATATTTCCAGAACCGATATCAATACTAATAAACTTTTCATTAGTATCAATTTTTAAAATCTTATGAATTAATTCTAACAAATTAAGCCCCTAAGCAATGTCAAAGATTAAACACACCTATATAGTAAGAATATAGATATTAGAATAGTATATA
>CAYOZL010000004.1:0-68377 GCA_964408435.1 uncultured Bdellovibrionales bacterium
AAATACTAATTAGAACGACTATTCGAAATAATGGCACTGATTGCTAATACAAGAAACGACACCATCAGCACATTCATGAGCAGAGTTACTAGAACAAGTATAATTTAAACAGTTAAATCTACTCTTAAAGTCTTCTAATTTGTCCTTATTTATAGAAACGTCTTCAGAACCATTAGCACAATCGCAACAACCATTTGAGACCACTATACAATCATCGTCATTGCCACAATATTGATATTTAGAAAGCTCATATTCTGAAATTTCGCCTGTTGAAGGCTTTGTCTTCATAGTTTCTTTTTTAAGCATATTTCTTTTAATATTACTTTTTATATAATTACTCGCTTTAACTTCTTTCTTAGGAACAGTCGTATGTTTTGCAGGAAGACCTCCAGCTAAAGCAGAACTTGAAAAAACTAGTATTATCAGCAAAAATCTGTGCATATTTCAGTTATTACAATAATATACTTAATAGTAACATCAACTATAACCTTCTAACTTAAATAGAGAATTCGGCAATATCAACTAAATTTGATAAAATAAGCTCATGCCACAAGACCAAGACTCCACATCAGTAATAGAAAAAACAGACCAAAAAGTTAAAAAACCTTCAATGTATTCTGTATTATTACTAAATGACCATTACACAACTATGGAATTTGTAGTCCTAATATTAGAAAAAACTTTTAACAAAAGCAGACTTGAAGCAGAAAAAATTATGCTAGAAGTTCATAATAATGGATCAGGTCAAGCAGGCATATACGTCAAAGAAATTGCAGAAACTAAGGTAAACGAAGTGCATAAATTAGCAATGTCACATGAACACCCTTTAAAGTGCATAATGAAAGAGATATAGTTGACTTTGCTTAATTTTTAGCTAAGTAGGCTTCGCTTTATTTTACTAAAAATTAAGCAAAGTCAACTATTTATTGTTTTCCGCTGCGCTCGGCAATATACTAGTCGAGATTAAAGCGTAAAATTAAATCACGACTAGTATATGAAAACATGAATTACGATATTGACCACATATTTAAAAAGACTTTCCAGTTAGCTAAAAGCCATAAGCATGAATATATTTTATTAGAACATCTCTTGTTCATTTTACTGCAAGAACCAAACTGTATAAAAACTCTTAAATCTTGCGATATAAAAATTGATACTCTTAAAAAGAATCTTGAAGAATTTTTGGATTCTAAAGTTCAAAAAATGTCTAAGGCAAAAACTCCTAAAGAGACACTAGCTTTAACTAGAACGATAGAAAGAGCACTACTGCATAACGAATTCTCAAGTTCTGAAAATCTTGAAGCATCCGATCTTTTAGTTTCTATTTTTGCTGAAGATGAAAGCCATGCTTACTATTTATTGAATGATGCAGGGGCTACTAAATTTAAAATCCTTCAAGTTCTAACAGACCATGCACATGAAAAAATTAATCAAGCTGAAGGCATAAACGAAGATAATCCTAGTGAATCTATTCTTGAGAAATACTGTTCAAATCTGAATGCCCTAACTGATAAATTCAATCCACTTATTGGGAGAGAAAAAGAAGTACAAAGAATCATACAAATCTTAAGCAGAAAAAATAAAAACAATCCTATTCTTGTTGGTGCACAAGGAGTTGGAAAAACAGCAATAATAGAAGGGCTTGCTAGTAAGATCAATGAGAAAGACATCCCTAAGAGATTAGAAAATAAAACTATCTACTCTCTAAATGTTGGAATGCTCTTAGCTGGAACAAAATTCAGAGGTGACTTTGAATCTAGGTTGGAGAAAATAGTTAAAGAATTAAGAGAGAATAAAGATTCTATTTTATTCATAGATGAAATCCACATGTTAATTGGAGCAGGAGCAACTTCTGGAACCACAGTTGATGCATCTAATTTACTTAAGCCAGTATTAACTGAAGATGGTTTCGCTTGTATTGGTAGCACTACTTTTGAAGAGTACAAACGCATCTTTGAAAAAGACAGAGCGCTTGCAAGAAGATTTATGAAAGTAAATGTTAATCAACCAAGTATTGAAGAAACTATTGAAATACTAAATGGAATTAAGCCTAGCTTGGAAAATTTTCACAATGTTAAATACTCAAATGAATCTATAGAAAAAGCAGCAGAGCTCTCCGATAAATATATCCATGATAGATTCCTGCCAGATAAAGCAATTGATTTAGTAGATGAAGCAGGTGCAAATATTTCACTTAAAGGTGAAAAAAATACAGTAGATATCGAAGACATAGAAAACGCTATTGAAAGCACTACTAAAATTCCTAAACAAACTATTTCTAATGACCAAAAAGACTTACTGAATAATTTAGATTTTGAGCTAAAGCAAAATGTATTTGGTCAAGACATAGCAATTGATAATTTATGTGCTGCTATTAAAAGAAGTAAAGCGGGCTTAGCTAGAGACGATAGACCAATTGGTTGTTTTCTTTTCTCTGGACCAACAGGAGTTGGTAAAACTGAAGTAGCTAAACAGTTATCTAGGGTCTTAGGAGTTGAATTAAGCAGATTCGACATGAGTGAATACATGGAGAAACACTCTGTAGCTAGACTAATTGGGGCACCTCCAGGATATGTAGGGCATGAACAAGGTGGATTACTAACAGATGAAGTCCTAAAAAATCCTAGCTCGGTTATTCTTTTAGATGAAATAGAAAAAGCTCATCCAGATTTATTTAACATATTACTGCAAGTAATGGATAACGCTAGCCTAACTGACAGCACTGGTAAAAGAGCAGACTTTAGAAACACCATAATTATCATGACTTCAAACGTTGGCTCTGAGCAGCATTATAGTGACGCAATTGGATTCGGAAACAAATCTAAAATAACTACTTCAAAAGCAGTTGAGAAAAAATTCAGACCAGAATTTATTAATAGACTAGACTTAATTGTAAACTTTAATGCCCTAGATAAAGAAATGATGAAAAACATCGTTAATAAATTCTTTACTGAAATTTCTAACAAACTTAAAGCAAAAAACATTTCTCTAAAATTTAATGATGAAGTTATAAACTATTTTGTTGAAAATGGATTTAGCTCGAAGTATGGAGCAAGGCAAGCTCATAGACTGATAGAAAAAGAACTAACTAATAAGATAGCAGATCACATTATTGACCAAAGCGTTAAGAGTCAGTTTGAGATTGTTTTACATGACGGGAAAGTTTCTTTAAAAGCTTCTTAACAAAACCCCCTTGTTCACTATTACCTTCAGTATTCTTAGATGAATCTTCAGAAGAACTACTACTAGCGTTTTTAGAGGATTCTATAGAAGCTTCTTTAGAAAAGGCTTCTTTATTAAGTTTACTAACATACTTTTCATAGAGTCTACTAAACTCTTTTTTCATTCTAGAGACTCCAGAAAAATTAAAGATAGATAAAATATTTAAATATTGATCTGACTGCTGAGATTGCTGTGACTGGCTATTCATCGTATCAAGCCTAACTGCCCTAGCAGCATTAACTTGTTCTAGTTGTTGTTGTACCTTATTTAAAGCAACTAAACCTTTAAGTCCCATTTTCATAGCAGTATTACTTGCGTTATTTAAAGACTTTTCAGCATTAGAAATTTGCCTAGATGACTGCTTTAGCCCATCGGATTGCTCAGTAGGAAATTTAAGCTCAGATATACTTTCAATCGGGCTTAAAGCAATATCCTTAATAGAGTCTAATCGAAACTCTTCTGTTTCAATAAGCTCATTCTCAATAACATTATCTTGAAGCTCGCTCTCTACTTCGACTTGTTCTATCTCAGTTATATCTACTTCTAATTTTTGATCTTTTTGAATCATTACATATTAGTTATGCAATAATAGGCTTGCAAAGTGATATGCTGATAAATATGGAAGAAAAGGCTTACTTCTTCCCTCTTTCCTCATTCTCCACTTCAAGACTCTCACCTTCAACTAAATTTAAAAAGATTTTCAGCTGCTCAATTAACTTAGAGTAATCTTCTTCAACAGAAAGATTTAAACGATATTCATTAATAACTTTAATCATCATATCGTCTTTCCACATCTTCCATGCTTCTTCACAGACATTCTCGAAAATTTCTTGGCCTAATTCTCCAGAAAAAGGAGCTTCTGTTAAACCTTTTTCTTCTCTTCCAAATTTTTTACAATTAACTTTTCTTTCCATAATCTTTCTATTATTTTTCTCAGTTTTGTAATCTCAATTTTGCAATCTAAGGGATAAGCACTTTGCTGCCCCACCACCCTTTAAAAACTCTCCTAGCTCTACAGGATAACTTTCAAAGCCTAGTTTTTCTAACTCTTTTTGAGTCTCAATACAACCAGCAGGCATTATAACGTTTTTACCCAGTACAACTGAATTACATACAAATCTTTCTGCATCTTTCCTGCCCACTGGTATCATCTCTATTTTTTTCTTCATCCTTTCAACACTTTCCTCACTTAAGCCCCAAGGATTGTATAGAGCAACTGATTCATTTAAAGGACAAAAGCATATATCTAAATGATAGAATCTAGGATCTATTAACTCGCAGAGCACATAATCTTCTACACCTAATAACTCACAAACCTCTTTATAAGCATCCGCATCACTCCTCAAACCATGTCCACAAAAAAGAGTTTCGCCTGCAAATAAGGCATCCCCCTCTCCTTCAAAGTGACCTGAACTTATTTCATGAACATTGTATTTTCTACTCTCGAACCATTCTTTAAAAATAGACTCCTCACCTTGTCTTTGTGGGTGCCTAAATTTTGATATCACTACATCTCTACCCCTAACAAGGCCTGCATTCGCAGTAAAAACTAAATCTGGTTGCTCTTTTGATGGCTGAACATATTCCACAAAACCACCTAATCTAATTATAGTATGGTGCAGGACTTTCCATTGCTCAGATGCAACAGCACTTAAAGGAGTTTTCTCCATATTCATCCATGGATTTATTTCGTATTTAACATCAAAGTAATTAGGAGGGCATAAAAGCCACTTACCTTGATTAAATAATTCATCAATTTTCTTATGTCTCATTTTTTAATTTCAATTTTATAAGGAAACAACTATAGTTCACATTATGTTCAAATATATCTTACCTCTGTTAACTTTGATAGTGATTTTATTTGTTTGGAATAATACAGCTAAGAATAGAGCTGAGATTAAAACAAGTTCAGAATTATCTAAAGATGAACAAGTCGCAAAAGAAAGAATTAAAATTGCTTTACTAGTGCCTTTAAGTGGAGAGGACAAAGCACTGGGAGACTCGGCCTTAAAAGGTGCTCAACTTGCCCTAAAAAAAATAAATAACGAAGAAACAAAAAACAATAGTATCAATTTAATAAAAATCGATACTAACTCTGAAGAGAATCTAACCTTAGATAAAAACACAATAATCATAGGAGGGGTAAACGAAGAAGAAACTAAGCACATATTAAAAAAAGATATTCGAGATAACTTATTCTTATATCTTTCCGATGGCGAAGTTTTTACATGCTTAAATCAAAAAAATAAAAATAAAAAAATATGGGGAATAGGAATATCAAATGCAATGTTTATTGAGCCTATGCTAATAAGCCTTGCTAATAGATACAAAGCCCCCGATAAAAGTTTTGAAATATTTTTCTATAGTAATTTTTCTGAAAGTTCTCTTATTGAAGATATTCATCAAACAATTGATAGTTTTGATTTTGAAAGACTAAAAACGGAATACGTTGATATCAGAATTGAAAATTTATACGATAAAGTTAGAGCTATTTTTGAACATAATCCAGATCTTTTAATCTATAAAACTTTAAAAAATGGTAGAATAAATTTCTTAAAAGCCATAAGCAAACTTTCTCTTAGATCTGAAATGCAAATAGCTTCACTTGATATAATTAACCTCGAACAAGCAAACCAGGACACAGAAGCAATCTGGTCTGCACTAAGTTACTCTACTAACATAGAAAATAATAATAATTCAAAATTTATAAAAAGCTGGAATAAACTTTATCCAGAAACAAGACCTAGCTTAACAGCAGTTAAGGCGTATAATGCCATTAATCTTGTTCAAAAAGCACTAGAAAAAAACAAGCATGAAAATATAAAAGAAATTGAAAAATCATTTATAGATTTATCATTTCAAGCTCCTCAAGGAGAAATATTTTTCTCAAATGAAAACCAGTTATTAGTTCAGCCTCTACACATTGGTAAATATGAGAATAATGAATTTAGTAGCTTAGAAAATATCGGGAATGTCTCAAATCCAAAATATACTGGATGCTCAATGGAATAATTGGCAAAATTAATTAATTTAACTTCAAGAGTTTTGCCTCTAAATTACAATCCCATGAAAATTTAATATTAGATTCATTCCCTACTCTAGACTTATTTAGGTCAAATTTAATAATACTTCCATCTTCTAAAGAACCTGATAGTGATTTTATTTCTTCCTCTGTAAAATCAACATCTCTTTCAATAAAACTAACTTTACTCTTTGCTCCTTCAAAATAAAAAGGCATTAAACGATGCCTAATAAAAGAAGCCTTATAATCTAAAAGTAAATTCTTACTAAAGGATTTAGAATCTCTTTTTAAATTAAAAAATAAAACAAAGTTAGCTATTTTCCCATCAACACTAGACCAAATAGATTTTTTCTTTCTAAATATTTCTCTTTCTCTCTCTGTAATTTCTAAATCAAAAACTCCAACTGCAACATCTCCCTCACTAGGATAGTATAGTGCGACAGTATTGTTAGAATTAAACTTAGAATCTCCTGCGCTAATCTGACAATTATTAATGTTCGCTTGGGCTTTTGCCGCTATTTGCTGATTTAAAGAAGAAAGATCGCTATCGACATCAAAGACAGACAAATCAAAATCTATATCCCATGAAACATCAAAATCTATTTTTGATATTACTTTTTTAGCATTATGCATTAATCTACCTTTTAATATTTCCCCCTCAGAAAGATATCCAGAGACTCCTTCTAACTGTTTAGTTTCCCCGACCTGAGGTATGTAATAAAAATCGATTCGATCTGATTCCCCAGGAAAACTAATTCTGTCGGATTTAATAAAGCTAAGTCCATATTTTTTTATAGTAGCTAAATTTAAATTCCCTGACCCTTCTATAAGTTCGAAAGTTAATATTAAATCTAATTTATCATTAATTAAATTTTTAGACTTTCTAATTCCCATAATTTCTTCTTCTAATAACTCTGTTGAATACTTACCAATTTCAACTTTACTTTTGGCTTTATCATATAGGGCAATAGAAGATTTAATTTCTGAATTCGAATAACTAATTAAAGCTTTCTCTCTTCTTATTTGCAAAGGGGAAGAAATATCTAAATCCCAAGCTATTTGTTTTATTCTCTTCTTAAAAAAACCTGCTGTTAAATGAGAGTCTTTTAACAGCTCACATCTAAATTTTTTCAATTCAGCAGAAGAATTTTTAACTTTAATTTTTTTACCTAATACATGGTAAGTAATTTTACCGACAGATTCCTTTGAACATTTTAAACTATTTGCTTGTAGTTTAATTACGGCCTTAAATTCTGAAAAATTAGGGGGGTTTTTTTCATACTTATTTAACAGCTCGTCTTTTTGTTCTATTTTTATTTCACTAGAGCTAACATAAAGCTCAATTTGCTCTCTTAGAGGATCGTATATAGAAAAACTATCTTTTACTTTAATTAAATTATCAACTTTTTGTATATAGCCTTTTACAGGTAATATTTTCTCAACTGCTCTTTTAGGTTCGTATAGCTCTCTTTGAACTGGCTTAGGCTTAGGTAGTAAGAACCCAACACTAACAAATGCCGTTAGAGAAAGAATTAATACCAAAATTGAATATAAGCTAATAGTATTTACATCTTTCTTTTTTACACTAAGAACAACTGACTTTGCTAAAATATCATGCAATGCTTGTTTTTTCTTATTTATAAAAAACAATAAAAACCCAAGACCAAAAACTGAAAGAGATAGAAACTTTGATAAAGACCTAATTAAAGACTTTGAAAAAGTTAATTGTTTTAAACGCTCATCTACAACAGTGAGTCCTAAGATGGACTTACCTATGCTCGCCTTAGCTTTTTTAGACTCTAAATATGCAGCAATTAGAGTATAGGGAATAAATAAAAATATCGTTAATAAAAAAGTAGTAGAAGCAAGATTAATATATCTATTTGTATGGCCTACTCTTGAGCTAATAATTGAAAATATATTTTGATATGAAGTTAACTTAAGAATCAGAATATCAATAATAAAAAAAACAAAATAAATAATTAGCAAATCTAAAATCATTGCTAATGCTCGTTGAGCAAAGCTCGCTAATGAAGATGTATTTTTAGCACCTTCTGACTTTGTTTCTGATTTTACTTCTTCTTCTGATTCCATATGCTAATCAAAATTTAACTTCTAGCTTAAATTTGTGCAAAACAAATTAGGTTTTGCTGGCATTTAATAAGTAGTTATTTAATTCTGAACTTGTCTTAAGCTCTATTTTTTGAGTTAAAGCATTATTTATAAGCTTTAGAAAAGTTTTTCTTGGTACTAGTCTAGCACCAAAACTTTCTAATAAAGGACTAATTTGCTGACAATCTAAAAATTCTATTCCAATACTTTTTGAATATAGTATTAGTGCTAGCAATGATAACTTAGATGCACCAGATTCATGAAAAAACATGGATTCCCCACTTAACATTGCTTTGATACTAACTCCGTATAATCCCCCTACTAGTTTTTCCCTATTAAAACATTCTATGCTGTATGCATATCCTAGCTTATTTAATTCTATATATGAATTTATAATCTCTTCATTTATCCATGTCCCATCTTGCTTTCTATTATTTGAATTTGCGCAATTTCTAATAACTTCTGAAAAACAAGTATTCATTTTAATTTTAAAATTAGACTTCTTGTATTCTTTAATAGTGCTTTTTGAAATTTTCAATTCATCAAAAAAAAGAACCGCTCTTTTTGGAGGACTAAACCAAGCTAGAATATTTTCTATTGGCCAAGGAAAAATTCCATTTGAATAAGCATGTAATAAATTCTCAGTTGTTAGCTCTCCTCCAACACAAAGCAAACCTTCTTTATCTGCTTTTGAGTGTGGTGGAAATTTTAAAATAATATTTTTCTTATTCACCATAGTTTGATCAAAAAACTTTTTTTTAGCTAATACTTGATTAAAATTTAAACTATTAAGCCTATTATATAGCTGAATCAGTTTAAATTTCAGTTAGCGAGCGACGCTCGGTAACATACTAGTCCTGATTTAAAATATAAAACTAAATCACGACTAGTATATCTGAATTTTAACTACATGATAAAGAATATAAGTTTACATAAACCTAATACCCGATTAAAAAAAGAACATGAAGATAAGCTATAGCCTGTTATTTATATTTTCTATCTTAAACCTACTCTACCTTTGCATAGCACCAAGCTTAATTGCACACAACGACTTAGCATGGCATCTAGCAACTGGTGAATCCATTTTAAAGAGTGGTGAAATATTATCAAAAAATCATTGGTCTTTCACTGCTACAGATTTTGAATACTTTAAACCTTCATGGGCATGGGACGTCTTATCTTTTAAACTGTTTAATTATGGAGGGTTTAAAAGTTTAGCAATCTACACTATCGTTACTGGCTTATCTATTTCTTTATTTATATTTCTTTCCTGCTTACAAAATAAATCGTCATTCTTTTATTCTAAAATTCTAACCTTATTTGCATGTGTTACATACCCCTACTACGTTAAAGCTCCTGATATTTTTCTATCAGCTTCACCTCAAATAATAACTCTACTGTTCATTATTATTACTCATTTCATTTTACTAAGAGGAAGAAATCTATGGATTTTAATTCCTGTATTTATTTCCTGGCCAAACCTACACGGTGGATTCCTTGCAGGTTTTGTAGTTATTTCTTTCTTTGGATTAAACGCTTTCATTAATCACGAATATAAATATTTTAGAAAAATTTTCTCTATTGCTTTACTATGCCTACTATCTACTCTTTTAAATCCTTATGGCTTGGAGCTTTATGAATACCTCTTTCTTCTTTCATTAAACTTCCATAGAATCTATGTTTCTGAGTGGCAATCATATCTATCAATAATAGATCAAAAAAACACTCTTTTCTCATCTTTATATATTGTAGTATTCTTATATTCTGAATTAAAAACTAAAATATCAAAAAGCAATTTAAGTCTTCGTCTAATGAATTGGTTTTGGTTAGGCCTAGGTTTATATCAGATTCGATATCTTACTGTTTTCTTTATTTGCTCGTGTGCAAACATAGCAAAAAATCTAAGCACAAGGCATAAAAGTATAGAGTTCCCAAAAACTGTCTATCTCTTATGTAGTTTAATTATATTTGTTTATACTTTCACTTACAAAAAAGATTTAAAATTCGAACTAAACAATAAACAACATGCTATTAGTGAAATTAATTTTATAAATAAAACGACACGAGAAACAAAAGTTCTTAATCATTGGAACTATGGAAGTAGTATCATCTTTCATACAAGTGATAATATTAAATTATTCGTAGATGGTAGAGCCTCGACAGCCTACCCTGATAATGTATTAAAAGACTTTTTCAAAATCTCAAATAAAAAATTCTCTAAATTAGACTGGAGTAATATTTTAAATACATATGAGCCTGATTTAATTTTATGGCCTAAGATTGATTTAAATTTAAAAAATTTCTTAACACATGAAACAAATTGGGCAATCGTATACCAAGGAGAAGCAGCAAATATTTACAAGCAAGCTAAGTAGTTTCTTTTCTTAAAAAATAAACAAAATTCTACAAGCGCACCAATGTGTTAAGAGATAATATAGTAGAAATTTAAAAGGCATTAAGAAGTAAAATCAAATGACAAAAATCGAGGTTAGAAGACTAAGAGCTTTCAGCACTTAGTGGACTCGCAGTGCTTTTTTAAGGTTCGAGTCCTCTCACTCTAAGAATATACTTAAACAGTAAAAATCGGGGTGAGAGGACTCGAACCTCCGACCCCTGGTTCCCAAAACCAGTGCGCTACCAGACTGCGCCACACCCCGTTATTACTCTGCGTTATTCAGAGAGCGCATTAAGTCAAAATATCGTGATAGAATCAAGAGCTTAATCTATTTTTTTTTAATTGCTTCTTTCTGAATCGCTAATATCTGCTCAATGCCTTTGCCAGCCAGCTCTAAATACTCATTTATTTGATTTAAAGGCACTGCTTTAGTCTCTGCTGTACCTTGAATCTCGATTAAATCCATATTGCTATTAAAAACTAAATTTAAATCAAATTCAGCACTGCTATCTTCCTCATAACATAAGTCGAGTAACTTTTCCCCATTAACGTTTCCTACAGAAACAGCAGCAATCTGATTAATTTTAGGCATCTCTGCTAATAAGCCTTCTTTAACACATTTATTAAGCGCTAAATATAGTGCAACCCATGCACCACTAATTGAAGCTGTTCTTGTGCCACCGTCTGCTACTATAACATCACAATCAACTCTAATAGATAGATTTGGAATTGAATCTAAATCAACTGCCATTCTAAGAGAGCGACCAATAAGTCTTTGTATTTCTTTTGCCCTTGCATTCTGCTCTCTTTTGATTCTCGTATGAGTAGACCTTGGAAGCATTGAATATTCTGCAGTGATCCAACCACTTTCATCAGATTTCCATTTTGGTAAATCTTGTGAGCAACTTGCAGTAACTAAAATTTTAGTATTTCCATAGCTGACCTCTACGCTACCCTCAGCATAAGGATTCCAACCTGTGCTTATTTGCACTTCACGTAATTCATCTAATTTTCTTTCGTTTATTCTCATAAATATATTTTATTTGTAATAGAGTATTCTATTTTTAAATATGCTTCCTCGATTAGCATATTCTATAAATTTAGTATACTCTAATTAAACCATGAAGAATCTTGGCACTCACTTAATCATTCTTTTAATACTTGGCAATTTAAACCTTTGCTTTGCTCAAAATTCCTACTCTTGGATAGAACCAGATGGAAACAAAGTATACGGAACCAACCCTCCTCAAAATGCTCGCAACATTAAGAATCTTAAGACTAGAGAACTCTCTAAATACTCTTCCAAAAAGCTTTTAGATAAAATCTCAGCTAGAGCTTCTTTAAAAAGCTCCCCAGAACTAAAACTAAATGAAGATATTAGCTTTTTACCTATATTAGAAGATCCTACTATTAAGTTAAATCCTAAAAACATACTAAGCAAAGAAAAATTCAAAAATAAAATTAAGAAGATAGAAAAAGTTACAAATATCAAATCTAGAGAACCAAGTCTTGAAAACAGTAAGTTAGTTGTCATTCTTGATGAAAAGAATTCAAAGATAATTAACAACTGTAAAGTAGATGTTACAAATACTGGTGGTAAAATTGCAAATGAAATTACGATTGCTTTTGAATTTAGAGATGGAACATTAATTGCCGCAACAGGTCCTAGCAGACTAGAAGTAGGAGAAACTAGAACTTACAAGATGACATTAGATCTCCTTCCATTTAAACTCAACTTTGCACTATCTAGAAAAAAGCCAGAAAAAGATTTCAAGATTAGAGTTAGCTACAACTAAAATATAGTTGACTTAGTTTAATTTTCAGTTAAGCGGCTTCGCCTAATTTTTCTAAAAACCAATCTAAGTCAACTATATATTGTTTTCCCACCTCTAGCCAAAGGCTAGTAGCTTCGCTAACGGTACACTCGGCAATATACTAAACTTTTGCAAGATAAAACAAACCTTCATCTCCATCACATGCTCTTTTTAGCTTAGAGACTATACTTGGTTTTATCTTTAACTTTTCATAATTTATTTTTGATATTAGATAATAACCCTTATTTAATCTATTTAAATCTCCAGGTCTTAATATTTTTACTGGCCTACTATAGTAAAAGAAAAAAACATCTAAAGATTCGTCTCTATCCTCTTTTATTACCTTGATTTCACTGTCTTTAGGCACCACAGATAAAACCTTAGAAACAATCTTGTCATATGAATGAGTTTGATACTTTACTCTTTCTAGAAAAGGTAAAAAAACCAAATATATTTGAAAGACAAAACTTAAGAGCACTATTAAGAAATTTCTCAAATCTCTCTTATTGTTATAATTAGATATAAAAAAATTCGAAGCTATAGATAAGACTAAGCTTATAGATAAAAAATATGGATAGTAATCAGAAACTACCTTTTTATATTCTAATACTGTTAAAGAATATTTTGCCAGAAAATCTTTTTCATTTAAAAAATCTACTGTAGTTGGCAAAAACAATAAAAGAATTAAAAAAACTGGAAGAAATGAATAGCTTTTTCTAATTTTAAAATAAAATCTATTAGCATTCTTCAACACAAGAAAAATACTTAATATTAGGAAAGGTAACGCTGTTAATAGATAAGATCTTCTTTTTCCTGCGCTAAAAGATAATAAGAAAATAATAGAAAAGAGTAGAGTTAAAATTATTTTTAGTCTTTTATCTTTTACAGAAAGAAAATTGACATTTAATATTAATATAAAAAATACCCATGGCAAGCCTTGAGTGAATAAATGTTGCAAGTAAAACCACCATGGCTTAACTGTAATCCCCTTTAGACCCAAAGCTCTATTAATATTTTCAAAGAAAATTTGTTTTTCAATGATCTGATAACCATAACTATCAGTGGCAAAGTAATACCAAATAATAGGAATAATAATCGCTAGTAGCCAAGCTGGCCTAAGGATTTGAAATACTGCTTTAAAACCAAAAATCAAATAAGAACTAATAAGTATTAATATTACTGGCAGAACAAAGCCTATAGGGCCTTTAGTTAAAACTGAGAGTCCAAGTAAGAGGCTAATAAGAAGATAATACTTTTTTTCAATATAACTAATTTTTTCTTTAGCATCATAAGCTAAAAAAACTCTTTCTAACCAAATAAATACTGCTGAAAGAATTAAAAAATTAAATAACATATCAACTCTACCATCAACACCAAGATTAAAAAAACCATACGTAGTAAATAAGAAGAGAGAACAAATACAAGCAAGCGCAGTAGGTAAAAACTTTTTTGAAAAAGAGTAGAAAGCTATTAGAAAGAAACAAGAAGATAAAATAGATGTGAGCCTAAGTGTATAAGAATTCAATGTGTTAAAAAATTTCGCGAATGAAAAGCTAAACCAATGAAACAGTGGTGGCTTAGACGGTAAAATTGAATCCAATCTCAGAGGGAATAAGATCTCTCCAGTCTCTAACATTGCCTTTATAACATGCCCTTCTCTTGCTTCTGAGACTTGATAAACAGGGATTATTATGGAGAACAGACTAAGAGTTATAAAACTCAAAAGAAATATTAAAACTATATTTTGACTATCTTGTTTGTTCATTTAGAGTATTTAGTTAATACAGAGCTAATCCAAGATAATCAATTAACTGCTTATGTAAAAGGTATAATTTGAGTATAGACTTCTTAACTGCTTAGAATGCAGATTTGGGGCTGTTATTACAGCCCCAAATTAAGCTTTTATGAAGCTAGTCTCTTATCAGAAATTCTTCTAGCTCTTCTTTTATGCTTAGGCTTTTTATCTTTTGGGTCTTTACTAAGATTAGCTTTCATTTGACCTAGTGCCGACTTTTTCACTCTTGAGATATGACATCTGCTGTATCCTAATGATTTAGCAATATCAACTAGAGGTTGCTCTTTTTGATAAGAACGAATTAGAATCTGTTTCTCTAAATCATCTAATTTAGACAAAGCTTCTCTACATTCATTAATTTTTTCATTTCTCAAAATTTTCTTTTCAGGAGTTTCTACTTCTTTCTTTCCAAAAACTGATTGATCTGGAACATAGCCCCATAAGACTTCAGCATCTATATCATGCCACTCACTTGCTTCAATACCAGTGCCTGCTGCAAACGCCATGAAAATATTTCCTTGGTGTGCTGCTTTTGAAACAGTTCTAACAAGATGCCCTCTTAGATGATAAAAGAAGAAAGTCATAAACGCTGCTCCCTTATCAGGACAATATCTTTTAGCAGCCTCACATAGTGCTAAATCTACAACACTATCAATTTCATCACTTGGCATGCGAACTCTCCATTTACGAAGAATGCTTCTTCCAAGTTTGCGACCATTTTCTCTGTGCTCTAATACTAATTCATCAAAAGTTTTTTTAACTGCTTTTTTCTTAGTAGTCTTTTTGGCAACTTTTTTAACTACTTTCTTTGCTACAACCTTTTTAGTTGCCTTTTTAGTGCTCTTTTTTAATAGCACTTTTGGCTCCTTGCCCAATCCTTTGGCTTTACTCTTCAACATATCCTTCTCCAAAACCTGCTAGCTAAGTCATTTAGCTAGGACACTCACTAATCAAAAATCATGCCAATACACTTCATTTCTATGCTAAGTAGCTATAAATCCTATGGAATTTCTAAGGAGTTTTATGTATTTAAGCTATTTTTAGCTTATGTCGTAGACATATATAAGGTAAGGTCTAAATATGAATGAAAGTACAAATAATGAAGAATTTGCTCCTGGCTCAGAAGAGTACATAGCAAAACTAACCGAAGAGAATATGGGTTGGGCAACTAGTATTGCTAAATCTGTAGCACGAGCATGGAATATGGATTGGCAGCTAGATGGGCTTGATGGTGGAGCTTTTGAGGGCTTGTTATTCTGCGCACGTAGATATGACCCAGCTAGAGGAGTGCCATTTAGAGGTTACGCAAGAAGAAGAATCCATGAAGCATGCACAGAAGAAGCGAGAAAATCTAAAGCTTGGCAACGAGGCACAGGCTCACAAAGTAACGAAGAACAAGAAGCTAGAGAACTATCAGTTAAGTTAATGACTGTATTCCCTGAGTTAAGAATGGGACAAATTCCTTGGGATGATAAATCAGGAGACTTTAGTGTTACACTTCGAAGCTCAGTTAGACAATTATTAGCAGGAGCCAATTTATTAGCGGCATTTCAAGAGTCAATCTCTGAGAATCCAGAATTAACAGTAGAATATAAGCAACTGGTAGAAATGCTTGCAGAGCTTGAGCCTGTTCATCAGGAAATAATCTGGTCAGTTTACTATAAAGGTCAGTCTATGCGTTCGCTTGCTGAAGAATGGAAAGTGGATGATCTCTCTGTAATTAGAGAACATAAAGATTTATTAAAATTCTTATCTAAAAAATTTGAATTTGGTAAAGATAGGAATGCAGTAAAAATTAAAATTAGAAGAGGGCTAAGAACAGTTGCTCAAGAAATGAAGAGAACTAACAAAGTAGGATCATTTTCATCAATAGTTAGGTCTTTTATTTATGTACTTCTTTTTAATATAAGTAATTTCAATATAGGTAACTTGTTATGATAAAAAAAATAGATGGTGCAAATAAAACTAAAAAGACTTCATCAGTTGAATCTTCAACTGAGGTAAGTTCAGTTAACAAAACATCTGGAGTTAGCAAGACTAACAAAACTGAATTCAGGGCTCCAACTAGAGAGATTACTCCTGAATTAAAGAAACAGTTATTTCAAATCCTAGAGGACGAAGCAGATAAACTTCTATCTGATGAAGGAATTTCAGATAAGAGAAAGTCTAGAGTAAAAAATGCGTTAAAAATGGCAATTGATGCTGGGAACGTAGAAGAGAACAAAGAATAAACTTACTTCAAAAGTTCTCTTGTTCTAATTAAAAGAGCTTCTAACAATTTAAGCTCTTCTTTACCCAGTGTTTTCTTAGAGCTTTCTATTACCTCAACAAGCAAGCTTTGAGCTCTCTTATACTCTCTAGTTGCGATAAAACAAACAGCAAGGCCAATTTTTGCAGAACTACTATATATCCCTTTTTCTATACATACTCTAAAGTGAGCACTAGCATCACTATAAAAACCTAGCTCTAATCTTACTAGGGCTAATCCTATCTTTGAAGGAGTAGAATTATTATCAACACAAGACAAGCCAGAGAATATTCTCTCTGCAGGAGCGAATATTCCTGTTTCATAGTACATCCTGCCTAGTTCATATATAGAGTAGAATAAATCTACAGGATACTTCCCATTTTGATCCATGAAATCACCTGTTGTAACATTGATATTTCTTTTAAAGAGCTTTCCTGACTTGTTTCTGAATCAATAAGTTGCTCTAGGCGTTGCTCTAAAAACTCAAGAGAACCAGAAAGACTATTTAAATCTCCATGCTCTTTGAGTAAAACTGAAAAAGGAATAATAGATAACCTGCTTTTAAAATGAGAAAGCTCTTGTTCTTTAAGTCCCTTAACAACTGGTAGTTGCTTAGTCATGAATTGGTCTTTATTCTCGACCTCATTCTCTATCTTGTTATCGACCGTATCATCCATATCTTCTTGCCTGCTGCTCTCTCACTTCTGCCTGGTACTCTTCCTCTGTCATCATATGATCAAATCTAAAACATAGCCAATTAATAAAATACGAACAAACTCCAAAAGATAAAAAGATAGTTGAAATTTTTAAAGAAAAACTCGCTAACATCTTTAACAAAACTTTATACTGAGAGATAAAATATGTTTTTCTGAAACTCAATAATATAAACTCTTCAAAAGAATTCTCAGCAATCCTAAATAGTATTAAAACTAAAAGGATTAAACAGATTAAATGCAAGAAAGTATTTAAAGAAAGAATCTTTTTCGGCGAATAAAACCTAGAGAATCTAGGTACAACTAATCCAAGATTAAAATAAAATTTACTAAAAACTAAATTAACTAAATTCAATAAAAGCATTATGCTAAAAAACAAAAACAAAACTTTTATTAAAATATTATAATTTACAAATTGAATGTCTTCCTTGAAAAATAAATATTTAGAATAATCAAAATTACATATTAAATTTAAAAATAAACAAAATAAAAAAAACTTAATCGAGTTTAAAAAATAATTACTTTTAACGAATATACCTTTGGCTTTTAAAGTTTTTAATTTACTTTCCGAAGCAGGGTATTTTTTATTCATTTTTTACTCTTAACATCTAATATTAATTTTTGAGAATCAACGATTTCTTTAAAAATAGAGTTATAACTATCAAAAGATTGAACAAACACGAATAGAACTATAACTAGAGAAGATATTTTAAAAAATGAATTGTTAATACTCTTATTTGAAATAAGAACAAGGCAAGTAAAAACTATGGCAGTAAACAAGGATAAAAATAGCAACTGCACTAAAGGTTGAAAAGACATGTCAAAAGATAAAGCACTCATCTTATCTAAACTAAAAGAACCTCCATTAAAGAAGTCTGTATAGCTATAAATATAAGAAAAATAATCTAATTTTAACAACTGCACTAATAAATCTAGAGAAAAAAAGATTTGCACAGATTTCAATTTTGGAAAAAATAATCGGCTTGCTGTTTTACTATATAAATCAATAAATAGAATCGGCATTGAAAAAAGTAAGCCTAAGGAAAAACCATGTAACAAATCAACTAACAAGTTTTGTTCGTAAAAAGACTTAGAAAAAATAAAGAAAAGCATTAGAAATGTTACTGAAATAAATAATTTATTTAAAAATAACCTTAAAATAAAAAAAGTTACAGTTAGAAATACCGTTAAAGATACGATCTCAACTTCCATAGTACTTCAAGCTACCCCACATATCTTTTGTAAAGTTTACAATTTGTTTCATCCAAGAATCTTTAAGAAAATAGACCAGGATAAATACAGAACTAAATTTAAAAACAAACCCTAAGGATCTATCCTGTACTTGCGTGGCTACTTTAATAAGAGCAACTATGAAGCCAAGAATTCCAAGAAGTATAAAAACTGGCAACATTGAATTAAAAAATAATCTAAATGTATTTATTATTTCAGCCATTTCTATACGATATAAGACTTTATAAGATTAGTAGAAATAATAGCCCAGCCATCTACCGTTACAAACAAAAGCAATTTCAGTGGGAGTGAGACTAAAAAGAAATCGATATTAACAATATCTAAGGCTGTTAATACCGTACTCACTATCAAGTCAATTAAGAGTAAGGGTAAAAATAAGGTTAATCCTAATTTAAACGCTTTTGTTATTTCAGAGATTACAAAAGCTGGCAGTAAAGTCCTTGAACTTGGATTATCCTCTGAATTTATCTGCATAATTCTTTCAAGATGCTTTCTTTCTGTATTTTTCTCTAAAAATTCAGACCATTTAGAAGAAATTGAACTATATACTTCTTTTTTTTGGCTCTGATTTAAATCTTTGATACTGGTTGATTGATTAAGCTCTAAGTTTATATTTTCTATTGTAGGGTACATTACATAGAGTGCCAATGAGAAGGACAAAGAAGAAAGCACCAAGATAGATGGAATCCCTCTAAAACCTAAACCTAAGCTTAAAATATAAAGAACAACTGATATTTTAATAAAAGCACTAAAAAAAACTATTAGTGCAAATACCAAAAGTGCAGGCTCTAGATTTGAATACTGTGCTAAAAATTGAATAATAATATCCATAGTGAATTTTCGGATAATTCTCTATGTTTTACAAGCAATTTATTTTTGTAAAGTATTCTATGTTTCCATATTGATTTATTAATTATTTTAATTAGGCAAGGCCTACTATCGAGTTTAAAAGGACTACAGTAATATAGTTGATAATATTATTGATTTAACTCTATAACTTGCTTAAGACTTTTATCTTTAAATCTTCACCTTCTTCAATCGAGAGTGCTACTGTTGCTATTTTTTCCCCTCTTAGTGATAAGAAAAAATTTGAATTAGTGTTAATATTTGTAGGCAATAGCAAACCTGTTTTATTATAAGCGTTAAGGTCACCGTATAAATTAAATTTTTCTAACTCTATTGAAACCACAGTATCCTGATTAGATTTCTCATTCTGAGGATATAAGTCTTCTTCTATTTCTAGAACATATTTAGAATTATAAATTTTAACTTTAGCCTTAGCCCAAACTTGAGAATTTGAATATATTACACAATTGTTAAAAAACTTTTCTTCTGTGTTTATAATATTTCCAGGCTTTAAATATTCAATAAGTTTTTCAGGTGAAATAGAAAATCTCATAATTTCTGAATTGAGTTCATTGCATCTCTCATTTTGCTTAGCATTTAAACTTTCCAATTCATTACATAATAGCTCTATAGTATGTTCAGAAACAAAGAAATCAATCTTCGCATTTTTCTGTTTATCAAATTCGATATTGAGTCTTATTTGATAATTTAGTGAATCGATATTTTCTGTTTTCTTATCAGAGTAAGATAAAGATATTTTGTTTTTTCCTTTCCAACTCTTCTCTAAAGTTGAGACCAGTCTTCTATAGAAATATGCTATTACAATCTCCTTATCAAATTGACTTCCTACGGCTGAAATAGAGTTCGCTATCACGCCTGCAGAATCGGTATCGGTCTCTAACCTGGCCTCAACAGAATTAACAAAAAAGCTTCCTGCGTAATTTTCTTCGCTTGTAGTTACATTTTCTAACAACTGGATAGAAAGAGTAGGCTCAGTTAAAGATAAAGATATAAGTACAGGTTTCCAAAAACTAAATAAATTATCAAATAATTTACCCAACTGTTCAGTATCAAAAACAGGAGGTCTAGTGCTTGTTTCAAATATTTCCAAAGGTTTTAAAGGTTGAAAATCTTCCATCATTTCTTCCTTATTAAATCCTCTGTATTAATATCCTGTATCTCTTTCATTATTCTTTCACTATTTATCTTATCTTTTTCTATTATCTTATCATATTTTTTTTGATCGACCTTATTCTCTAAAAGGTCTTTTTCAATCTCGTCCAAACGCAATTGAGACTTTACATAACTACTATTTGCTTCTTCTATTTTTTTAATTTCAGACTCTAAAGCTTCTTTTTTTTGTTTTACTATCTGATTTAAATTTACAACTTGACTTACTTCCCCCTTCATTAAAAAAGAGCCTATATCTTTTTTCTCTATTTGCAGAATTTCTTGCTCTAGTTTTATTTTCGCTTCTTTTAACTTCCTTAAAATTTCTTTCCTTTCTGCATTAATTGCTTCTACTTTTTTAAAGATTAAAAGCAATTCTTTTTCTTTAGCTTGGGAAATTAATTTAACGTTTTCTAGCTTTTTTTTATCGCTACTCACTCTTTAAGTACTTAACCTTTTAATTCTTTAAGGGTCTTTCTTAACATTGTACCCAACAAAGGAATACGTAACTCAGGAGGCATTTCTGTAAAATCCTTTGCTGCGCGCTGAAAAGCTGTTTTATTGTCTTCATCAATGCTAAGATGCTCGATTGCATCCAAACCATCTACCAACAAGGCCAAAGCAACTATACACTTTTCTTTTTTACCCAAAGCTCTAAATTTACTTATATCTCCCATTACTCTAGCTTTTCTAGCTTTGATTCTTCATCTTCAATAAAGACAGAAGAAACTGGCCTATTCCCATATCTTTTTCTTAGCCAAATTAAGAAACTAACTCCTCCTAATAAAAATCCTGCAAAACATATCAATACTAATACGCCAATTATTTGATACTTCGCTCTATTTAAATCTTCTTGAGGGACTCTAAAGGCAAAGGGACGAACATACTTTAGCTTACTTGTTCCTATATTTTTACTTAACCAACTATTTGGAGGATCAACTTTAACTAAATTTAAAGCAACATTTTCCTTCTCTATACCAGGCAGTGCTTTCTCTACTACTTTTACAATTTGTTGCTTATCAAAGGGAATCTTAGAAGGCTGATTAGTAAAATATTTAATTACAATCGATGCACTTTGATCAAAACTTTTGCCAAAAATTGAATTACTCTCTCCACCTGCTCTTACTAAAACATTAGCAGAAATTACTCCTGGAAACTCACTTAGTAACCTCTCTAGCTCAAGAGATAATGCTCTGTTTACTTTAATTGCACTTAAATCACTTGATAAATAACTAGAGTCGTTTATTAGACTTTCCAACTCTTTAGATTCTTTTTTAGGCAACTCATATGCTGTTATTATCTCTAAGGCTCTAGCGTAATCGTTATTTGCAACAAAAACTTTGAATTCTACTTTTCTTCCGCTAGAAGTCTTTACTCTCTCAGATTGTATACCTGAGCGATTAAGAGCAACAACTATTTGAGCAGACTGTTCTGAGCTTATATTCTGAGCTATCTCTTTAGAGTTTTCACAACTTATTAAAAGAACTAACAAACAATAAAGAATTAATTTATTCATCTAGCTTACTTAAATTTGAATCAATACAATAGAAGATTATTTCTATATAATATCATAAGACAGGAGAACAGATAGCGAAAAGTTACGGTTCTAGCCATTAATTACCAATGGTTTTAGTCTCAATAGCTGAATCAAAATACTATCAAACTGAAATATTAACTATCAGGCACTAAACATACTAATAGTTCAAATGCTCCAAACTTTAGCTTGTCTCCGTGCTCAACGGCTTCAACTTCTTCTGAAGATACAAAACTGCTTGAACTTTTTTTCATTACATAGGTACCTTGCTCACTCATTAAATCCTGAATTTGAAGACTACCTCTACTGATTTTCAATAAACAATGAGGTGTTGAAATTGCTGAATCTGGTATAATTAAATCATTTTCTCTTAATTTCTGCTTAGCAACAAAGAACTTTCCTGTTCTTAATTCTATAGAAAAGCCATTAGTGTCATTAGAATAACTCACCAACCAACCTACTAAAATACCTGGCGCTGAACTTTTCTTTTCAATAGTGCCCTTTCTTTCGACACTACTTCTTTCTACATTATTTTTTTCAAAACTATCTTCTCTTTCAAAGTTTTCTTCTGAGCTCTTAAAATTATTTTCATTTGGCTTCTTCTTTCTTTTTCTTCGTCTTTTCTTACGTTTAGGCTCAGCTGGCGCATCCTCAGTATCATTACTTTGAATCTTATCCATTTCACTATCTTTAACTGCATCCTTAAAATTTCTTTCCTCAAAAGAATCTACTTTTTCATTCTTTTGATGCTCAGATTTAAAATTCAAAGATCTAGAAGATGGAGAATTATCATTATTGAAATTAGCAGTAGAGTCATTAAAAGCAGATTCATTATTGCTAGTATCATTACTAGTTTCTTCGAAACTATTTTGTAACTCTCTATTTTGTTCTACTTTTTGTTCAAAGCTTTCTTGTCCTATACTATTTTGAATATCTGCTTCTTGATCAACATGCTCTTGAACAAAATTTTCTTGAGCAAAACTCTCCTGTTTAATCTCACTATCTATAGATTTTTCAAATCTTGGCTCTTCTTGTATAGCCTGCTCTTGGATAGGCTGAACTTGAGGTTTTTGAGGTTCTTCTACTACAGGAGGAGCTTCTTGTGCAGAACTACTAGAGTCCTCTTGAGATGAAAATTGATGACCACACATGCGACATCTTGTTGCTACAGCAGGAACTAAACTCCTACAACTTGGACATCTTACAAAAGTTAATTCAGTATCTTCACTAGACATTTACGCCTCTCTTTTTTAAAAAATCTTTAAAATAAAAAATAATCACTAGTAAAAACTAATAAACATATGCCAACAATCGTTATAATCAGTAGCAATGTTAACAACAGAACTCTAAACTCCATTGCTTTAGCTTCCTTCAATCTTTCTTGCTCAAATTTCTCAGCTAAAACGTTAAACTCATCAGCATCTTCAAAGATATCTCCTAAGTTAACGTTTTTCTGTTTAGTAACCTGAGCTTCTATATTTAAAGATGCGCCTTGTTCTACTAGGTTTTCTTTTTTTAACTTAAAACCCCCTTTTTTTTCTGTTTCCTCCTCTATTTCTTTCTCATTTAACAGTAGTTCAATCTCTATTCCAGAACATAGGTCTAAGATATAACTAGGTTTTCCATGATATTTATTTACATTCCCATGCTTAAGCTTATTGCCTTTAAAAAAGGTTCCATTACTACTTTTATCTACTACTAGGAGCTCATTTTTTTTATTTAAAGTAACATTTAGATGTTCTCTTGAGATATGTGGTGCATTTACCCAAATATCACTAGCAGGGTCACGACCAATAGTTACCTGCTTGCCTTGCACTAAATCAAAGAAATTAGGTTTTACACTATTGGATTGAGAGACAATACTCGGATATTTATAGTTATTTTTTTTATGTATAATTCTATTATTATTTAAAGTTTCTAAATCTTGCTCAGAGAATAAAGGAATTAAATTAGTATTTGATCCAAGAGATACTATATCGTCTTTTTTTAAATATTTTCTTCCTGATATTTTTTCATCATTAACAAAAGTACCATTAGTACTCCCTAAGTCTTCTAACCATATTCCTTGAGTATCTCTACCAAATTTACAATGCTCAGAAGAAACATCTGACATTTCTATTCTAATTAAACATTTTGAAAGTCGACCAACTATTATTTCAGTATTATGATAAAAAGATAAAATACTTGGCTGTTGATTTAATACAGAGATAGCAGGAAAATGGTAAACGCCATCACTAAAGGCTCTCTTAAGCGTATTAACCGCACCAATATCAGGATATTCTTCATTACCTAAAACTAAATCGTAATCTAAAGGAGTAATACCTAAATTATATGAACCAAATTTTACACTTGCATAGCTATCAAATTTACGGATATTTGAATAAGAGTTAATGCTAAACTTTTGACCTTGAAGTCTTGTTAGTTCAATTTCTGGCACACTAGAGCCTGAACCCTCGATGACTAAGTGTGAGCGCTCTGTGCCCCCCAGGATTGCACTTGTTCTTCGAAGTAAAACTGTTTCACTTGGACTTACTCCATCATTAAAATCTATTTCTATAGCAAACAAATTTAAAAACCTTTCTTACTTCTTTCTTTCGTTACCCAATGATACTCATTGTAGACACTTATAACTTTTTGGTCTTTTTCATTATCATATGCTTTTACAATTCCTTGCAGAGCTTTAATTTCGTTTCTTCCCTTTAAGGATTTCACAGCTTCAATTCTAATCTCAGGACTCTCATTATAAAGTAAAGACATCAAATCACTACTAGGTAATAGTTCACCCATCCTATTAATTGCATTTTTAATTAAATAAGGATCATTAGTAGAGCTAATCACATTAAATAGCCCACCTTTAGCAAAAGGCATGAGACTATCTAATGCCTGATTTATCTCTTCTTCAGTAGCTACCTCAGATAGTGAGATAACAGAAACAGGCCTAGCAAGTTTTGCCCGGTATTCCCAGAATCCATCTTTTATCCAATCTATAAAATTATCTGCAACTTTATTTTGTAATGATTTGGCTGCTAAAAGCTCTAAGGATTCTCTTACTATCTTGTTATCCTTACTGTTTGCTGCTACTGCAAGGAGGATTTTTTCAGAATCTAGAGATTCCCATTTGGCTAAATTATATAAATCAGTTGATTGTAGCTTATCTAATGCTCCAAGAACCAACTCTCTATTATAAATATTTGTGCTACTATCTCCCTTAATTAAAACTCCAAGAAATATCATTTGCTTAGGGCTTAGTAAGTTCCTAGAAATTAGTTCTTGAGCTATATTTTTCATAAAAGGAGAATTAGATTCCGCAGATTTAAGTAAAGACCAGTATAAATCTTGGTCACTAAATTTTTTAACTGCATCAGGCAAATCTTTATCTAAAAATATTTTAAATGCGGAATGAGACAACAAAAGCGCTCCTAGGCCTAAATCATCAAAGCTCTCATTAGGAGAAACTTGTTTTAAAACTTGCTTTAACGCTTTAATATATTCTTCTTTATCAATAGCCATAGCTGCGGCGAACCGAAGTGAGCTAATCTCATCTTTTTTAGATGCCTTCTTAAGTAAATCAATTTTAGACTGAACTGGCCTTGTTATCTCTAATGCTCTTAATATTAAACTATTTACAGGACTTACTTTATACTCTAGCCAGTCCTGTAATAAACCAGCAGTAGTATTCATATTCATTTTTTCTAAATTACTAGTAATTAATTTCTTTGCATAATTACTAAGTGCTTTATCTTCCACATTTCCTGACTCACTACCTTTAGCACTGCTTATAATTGCAGAATACAAATCCATGGAAACTTTAGGGTCATTTTCATTTATCTCTGTTAAAAGCTCTTTCTTTTCTTCTAATTTTTTAGATTTTAAAAGTTTCAATATTAGCTCTCGACTGTCTTCTGATGCATACTCAGCAACTAGCGCTATTGGATTACTGACTGCTATATCTTTTTTGCCAGATTGCCGCTTACTTGCTCCATCTTTACTCTTATCAGCCCCAATAGATAAGAATAAAAAAGATGCTACTAATAAGCCCATCAAAATAGAAAAAGCCCACAAAGCTATTTTTTTAAAACTAGATTTATTCTCAGACCTTATATTTTCTTTAGAAGATTTTTCCTGTATTTTGTTTTGTGGCTTAGCTATTTGCTTATTCCTAGTTTCTTTAATCTTTTGATCTTCTTCTAATTCAATTTTTTCTTCACTAGATGTTAAATTTTGATTTATTGCACTTCCACTTGATTTAGTTTGAGCTTCTTTAGTTTGAGTTTTTTGAACTGGACTATTTTCTTTAACTTCTTTAGGCAACTTACCTGTATTAACAGTATGCTTAATTAAATTAGCAATCTCAGTAACACTTGAAAATCTTTCTTGAGGATTCTCATTCAAACATTTACTAACTACTGAATCTAACCAAATAGGCACATCACTCCTAACAGAGCTCGCCTTGTCATTTTTACTAGGATAGTAATTAGTAAAAAGCTTATAAGCATAGACACCTAATCCATATATATCAGTTTGCTTGTTTGCCTTAATAGAAGTACTTCTTTCAGGCGCTAAATAGTTTAAACTCCCTTGAGGAGGCATAGTGGCTGTCTGCTTTGCGGCAAAATCATAGTCACCAAGAATCGAACCAAGTGTTACTTGTTTTTTCTCATTTAGCACAAATGTAGTGTCGTATATGTCACCGAGAATAATCTCTTGATCGTGAAGCTTTCTTACTAGCTCTAGTATTGAAATAAATCTATCTTCTAATTCCACTGGTATCCAAGAACTTCCTAACACTGGAGATAAATCTTGATACTTGACTAATAGAGAAGGTGGATTAGATTTTTGAAATTTATAGAATTCTAGATCAACAGTAGTTCTAATTTTATTTAACCTAAGTTCTAATTCTTGAAATAAAGACTCATCGATAGGATATCTAAGCTGGAAATTTAGATACTCATCTTGTTCTATTTGTTTCCTGAAAACGTCTGAACATCTAGTAGAAAAAATTAAATCTTGCTTTTTTATAATTTTAGAATCTTCTTCTTTCATATTGTCTTAAATTTACTGTTTTTAATCTACCTTGTTAATCTACGTTCTTAACCCACTATCTTAATCTACTATGTTAAGTTTAACGTCCCAATAATCTCTGGCTTAAACTTATTCCCCACTTCTTCATACGCAACTGCCCTAACGACCCTTATTCCTCCAATTATCTCTGATATGTAGTTTTGCACTGAAGATCTTATACCAGAGCTACACATTACTACTATTGGAGTAGAGCCTCTTTCAAGAACTGGTTTTATTACTCTTAAAAAACTTTCCCTAATCCCTGCTTCCTGACTTAATGATACTGTTTTAATTAGCTTATCATCATCACAGAGACTAATTGCACTTTCAAATGCTTCTTCTATATCACTAGAAAGTAAAATTACTCTAAGTTTATCACCATATGATAGACAATCTTTAACTATTTCTCTTGATATACTTTTTCTAATAAAATTATACATTTTATTTAGATAAAACTTCCTATCATCATCATACTCATTCAGCGCCATAAACTCTATTGCAGATTCAGAAATTAATTTAAAATTCTTAACGCTAACACCTTCTTTAACCAATGCTTTAATTATTTCATTATATTCAGCCAGGCTTAACTTGTTATCTTTAAACAACTCCTCTCTAACATCCTTAGATAAAGCATTAATTAATTTTTTAGACTCTCCTATGCCAAAAGTTTTCTCAATCTCCGTGATAACCCCTGATAGTATTTTATTCGCTAAAACCTGATATGGTCTAAGAACAGGGATATTTATCTTATTTAAAGATTCATAGTTACTAGCACTGATGTCATTACTATACTTAATATAAGATACTTGATTTTTACTAAGTTCATTATCAGCAGTTTGAATAACTTCATAACCTAAAGAAGTTGCAATAGAATTTGAACAATTAAGACTAACCATATCCGTATAAATAAGACCTCTATCAATCTCATTTCCAGCCATTAAAATTTTAAATTCCTTAGCTTCGATATTTTCTGACATTAAAAATCTTACATTAGGTAACTTAACTCCTGAATTACTAAAATAATCTGACTTTACTGTCTCAATATAAGACTTAATTTTGCTATAGTTATTTTCATTTTTAGAATCTTTAGACTCAAGATAACTAGCTAAATCTTTTCCTAACTCAATTATCACACCATCATGACCAAGTTGCTTTATTGAATCTGACACATTCTCAACTTTTAATAACGCTGGGTTAGAACCTCCATTGAAAATATTACCAGTAAAAATATCTCTGTTAAAAATACTCTTATTGGGTTTCTTAAAATATAATAACAACGATAGTAGTGAAAAAATTAAAAAAGGAAGAAAAGGCATATTCAAAATGCCAAGCAAAGAGAACAAAAACAAAGCTGTAGTTAAAATACAAATTAACAGTAAGGCTTTTTTATCAAAAAATATTTGAGTGATAATTTGATCAAAAGAATCTGAACCCTCTTCAGAACCACCTACACCATAGTCTACGCTACGAACTTTGCTTACTAAAAGTCCAGAGGAAACTGAAACAAACAAAGAAGGTATTATATTTACTAAACCAGCACCAATACTTAAAACTCCAAATGTATTTAATGAATCTTGAAAAATTAGCCCTCTGTAATAGCCAAGACCTACTCCTAATACAAGGCACATAAATGCTACAACGAATGTAAACAAAGCATCTCCATGCACCCATTTCATTGCTCCATCAATAGAAGCATAAAATTGAGACTCTTGATTTAACTCCTTTCTTCTTTTACTCGCTTCATCTGCTGAAATTAAGTTTGCTCTTAAATCTGAATCAATTGCCATCTGCTTTCCTGGAATCGCATCTAAGGTAAACCGTGCAGAGACCTCTGCTACCCTAAGAGCCCCTTTTGAAATAACTAACAAATTAACCAGCCCTATAATGAGAAAAATTACTATTCCCACTATTGGGTCTGCCCCTGAAGCATAAACACCAAAAGCTTCTACAATTTTTCCAGCAACATCTGTTCCCTGATCCCCATAAGACAAAAGTAATTTTGAGATTGCTACAATAAGACAAAGTCTAAACAATGATGCTAAAACAATCATTGATGGAAAAGAAAAAATTTCCGCTATTTTATTAGAAAGTAAAGATTTAATTAATATTACAATTGAAAATATAATATTTGCTAAAACAAAAAAATCTATTAAGGCTTTTGGCAGTTCAAATAAAAGCAAAGAAAAAAGTAATAATATAAAAACTGATAGTATTTTTATATTTGTCATAATCTTACTCTAATAAAATAAAAACACAAAAGTGTGTGATATTAAAAACTACATCTAACAAACTACAACAAAAAAACTACACTGAAATAACAAGACTAATAAGTAAAACTAAACAATGATACTGAAAATAAAGAGAATATTTTATCTAAAGAGTTAACTAAATGCATTCATTATTCTTATCGCAATCCCAGCGAACAATAAAGCGAAAAAACCCATAAAGACCATCGCAAGTGGTCCAGTAGCTTTAACTGGCAATTGTGTGATTTTTGCCTCTACCTGAACTTGTCTTTGCATCATTACAGAATCAGCTAACTCTTGTAGCTGCTTAGAAACTTCTCCACCATGTCTAGAACACTGAGCTAAGAACATAAAAGCATGCTTTACTTCAACAGAACCATTTGCATCACCTACCTCAACTAAAGCATCTTCAAGACTTAAACCTGAACGCATTAACTTCGTGGCATGAGAAATCATTTCAGTTACTGCATTATGAGCATCTCTTTCATCTGCCATTTCAATGATATTTGAAAGACAAGGCCCAACATCAAGAGAACTACTTACACCAATAGAAACCTGCTCAATTACTAATGGAAGAAAATACATTACATCTTCATCTCTTCTTTTGATTTCTCTATCCAACCAAAAACTAGGAATTACAAAACCACCAAGCCCACCGATTGCGATACACAATACTGCTAGCTTCGCATTACTTGTTAGATAGTAAGCAGCTAAAGGAATTCCAATTACACTAATTATAAAAGATTTAATTCTAAATCTTAAAAACCAAGCTCTATCTGCAGCAGTAAAATATCCCGCTTTAAATAGTCTAACGCTTAAATCATCACCCTTTTTTTTCTTTTTATTTTTATGATTTTTCTTACTTATTTTCTTAACGTCATTAAGAGTTTCCTCATTTGCAATTTTTGATGAGGACATCAGTTCTCTTAATTCTGTAGTTTGTCCTTTTGAGCCACCTAAAAAGGCATATGCCATAACAGCAAATCCTAGAACTCCTAAGAAGCTAGCAACTACTATAAAAATTTGAAATAAATCCATTACACAAACCCTACAAAATAAACCTACGTGTTAAATAAACACAAAAAAAACTTTTAAACCTTAATATTAGCAACCTTATTAGACCAATGAAAACCAATAAAAATACACATTATTCCATATTGAAATATCTTTAAACCTAATGGGTTGGAAAAAGCTGGAAATACTAACTGTGGAGCAGTCCAAGCCATGTAACATAAAAGTAAAGCCATAACTAAAGCGATCAGTTTAAGAGAAGATTTCTCTAATCCAATAGCTGCTACTGCTTTTTTTCTAAATTCTTGTCTTTTTCTTACTTGCTTAGCTAACCTTTCTAAAGTGTTACTTAAAGTTCCACCGACTCTTTTACTTAGTATTAAACTTTGTACGAATAATTCTAATTCAGGATGAGCAACATCTTCACCAAATGCACTTATTGCTTGCTCTTCAGTCATTCCAAGCCTTAGTCTTTCAACTAACAACTCAACTTCCTCTCTTACTAAGCAGTCCTCATCTAAACCCTTTGCTGCTGCATCAAGACCTTGAATCGGGCTCATTCCTGTTTTTAATAAACTTACAAACGACATTAATAACACTGGATAATCTTTATCAAATGCCATAAAACGCTTTTTAATCGCTTTATCTAAAATCGATGTTGGAATAACAATACCCATAAATATAGCAAGTAAAACAATAAATACAGTTGCTAAATTATAGGCAGGAATTGCTAAAAAGACCGCAAGGAATACTTGAATAGCTCTAAATTGCATTTCAGTTAATGGCCATTTAGCGTACTTAAGTTTTTTCGCTAAATCTATTTGAGAACTATTAGAACCTCTCTTATCAACATCACCTTCAGAGGCTGCAGCAATTGCTAAATTATTTGCAGTAGTTTTTTGAAACTTCTCTCCTGTTAATCTTGCTTCTGCTCTTGCATCCCTTTGAGCTGTAACCATATTTCTAAGATTAGTACTTACGGCTTTAGTGGTATTTTTACTCTTATTATCTGATAATGATAATGCGAATACAATTAGGCCAACAATTAGAATAACCAGAACAATGATGCCAAGAACAATTAGGTTCACTTCTTTTCTCCATCCACAGTTGGAACCTGACTTGCTCCTCCAAAACCTAGAAACTTAGGAGCATCTCCAAGATAAATTCCATTTCTTTCTAATACCTCTTCATAAAAACTTGAATAAGAAAGAACTTCCCACATTGGATTCTCACCTTCTTGAACAAGCTTAAACATTGGTCTAATTTGGATATTTCCTTCAACGAAATTACCCACTTCTACAACTTCTGCCATTCTTACACGTCCAGTTGCTCTTTCTCGGTATTGCCAAATAACGACATCAACTGCTTGTGCAATCTGTTGTCGAATAATGTCCATTCCAACTCCTCTTTGAGCTCGACCGAGTAAACTTTCTAATCTTGTTAGAGTTTCTCTTGCATTTCTTGCATGCACTGTAGACATTCCACTGTGACCAGTTTGTGCAGCTTCTAAAAATGCTTCTGCTGCCTCTGGTGTTCTCATCTCTCCAAGAATCACTCTCGTAGGACAAAGTCTAAGAGTAGTTCTAATATGGTCTGATAAACTAACCGCACCTGCTCCCTCTGAGTTTGGAGACCTTGATACTAAGCTTCTAAAATATGGGTGCCCATAATTTAATTCAGGAGTATCTTCTACAGCAATTACAGCCTCATCTGCTCTAAACTGCGTTCCAAGAGATCTCATCAATGTCGTTTTTCCAGTTCCAGTCTCTCCAGAAACCATAAAAGTATGTTCAACTGTTCTAGTTAATGCAGCTAGATAGTTAACCATTAAAGGAGGAGCAACTTGATAAGAAACTAAACTTTCTAGTGTTGCTTCTGAAACTCTTGGAACACGCATTGTAAACAATGGTCCTCTAGCTCCACAAACACTTTTATGCACAGCACATAATCTTTTACCATCAGGGAAAGATGCATCAACGGTATGCTGTTGCGTAGATAAAGACTTACCTAGCCTAAATAAAATTCTATCGATAAAAGTTGCATATGCCTCAGGACTTGGCCAACGAATACTTGTTGCTTCACTCATTTTACCCCTTTGTAAAATAACTGATTGATAATCATAACAATGAATATCAGTAACTTCAGGGTTATCTACTAAAGGCTGCAATACTCCCCAACCCAATAAATCTTGTTTCAGATGAACAATAATATCTGCTCTAGCAATATCATCTATTTGTAAAGAATTCTCGGCACAAACTTTATCAACTGCATTCGCTATTTGATCTTCAGATACCTCACCATCTTTAATCTCCACACCTTCATCACTATTTCCAAGCTCTCTTCTAGCTTCTTTTAAAACCTTGTTTGCTATTGGTGTAAGAGAGGTCTCTGCTGGGCTACTAGTAGCAGGTAGTGATAATTCACTATTACTTGGTTTTACAACCTTTTTTCTTTCATCGCTTGCCCTCGTAGAGAACAAACCCATTAAAGCATCATCTTCTTTTGACATAACCCTTACCTACCTCAATATTAACCTATGTAAGCTTCCTATATACTACTCTGCACCTGCAAAACTTCTATCTAATGTCCACTTACCACTTTTAAGAATATACCTAAGCTGCCTGCCACTTCTTGGGTCAGATGTATACATTACGCCATCATTAGCAACTTCTGCTTTTGGTCCTTCTGCTTGCTTACCTATGATATGTGCCATAGTAACAACATCAGCTTCGCCGTTAGATATATTTGTCTCAGAATCACCAACTAGTGATAAACTAATTTCACCATTAGACCTTGCTAACTCAATTTTCTTCGCATCTCTTTCAGTAACAAGTAAAGTTATATTAGTTCCTTTTTTAATAGCTACTTTTTGACCAACTACATTTGTATATCCACCAACAGAAAGAATTTTGATAAATCTTGCAATAGTAGCAATCTTAGTCTCACCACGTTGTTTATAAGTTAAAAGCACATCAACTCTACTATTAGGTTTAGCAAAACCTTCTACCCCTTTTCTATCATCAACTGTAATAGATACAGCTCTATAGCCTGGAGGAATTGTAATTGCATTTAATGGAGGATTATCAGAAATATCATCTAAAACTAATGGCATATTTGAATTGATTAATCTTGAAGAAAATTTACCAACTATTAGTTCTAAATCCTTAGCCCTAATTACAGCCATTGGAGTTTTATCCGGGTCCATCGCCTGTGGAGAGAATAATTCTGGACTGATTTGAGTCCCTTCTTCAATTCTAGTGTTCGCAATTAAAACATCAATCACGCCTGTATTAAGCTTTGGAGCTTCAGGAGCTGTTGCTACTACTTCAGTTTCATTCTGTGTAGCATCTGTTTTTTGAGCAATCACTATTACCGCGATAACTAAAACTGCGATAACTGCTGCGAGACAACCTATTACCCACTTAACTTTTGTAGCGTACTGCTGAGCCTGTGAACTCACGCCTCCAAATTTATTATTATTCCTTCTCATTTTACTTAGCCTTAATTATAAAAAAAATTATAAACCTGTTCTATAGATGCTAAATCGGTAAGAAACGGCTCAAAACTTTAATTATAAGAGAGCTTTTCAAAAAAAAAGGCCTACTAAAATAGTAAGCCTTTGATATCTATGTATATTAAAATATTAAATATACGAGAAATATTTAAATATTTCTTAGTTAGTAGTTGCGTCTAATGTATTACCAATTGAATCAAACTTCTCACTAACCTCTTCCCCTAAAAATGTTACAGCAGCAATCGCTACAACTGCGATTAATGCTACCATTAATGCGTATTCTACCATTGTAGCACCTTTTTCTTCAGTAACTACTGTTTGCTTGATAACTTTTTGATTATCCATGCCTTTATAACTCCTCTTTTAATTAAGCTTAAATTTATAAGCGCTTAGCGCCATAAATACTACTATAAATAAACAACTTTATTTGCAAGAAATAAAATCTCCGTATTTATGACGATTATAATATCAAAAAGGATTCTTTAAATACTAAACTTATTTTAAAAAGCAACAAATTTAGCTACTTACTCATTTGATTCTGGGGTGCTCGCTGGTAATAGTCTTTCCCACCAATTTGAATTAGATTTCATATTATCTATTTCCTCACCTTTTTCAATCAAATTAAGCTCTGATGCTATCTGTTCTAATGTTGCTTTAGTGGAGCGTTGTCCTAGCTTATAAAGAGTAGCTCCACTACCAGGCCATAAGCTTGCTTTAGCATCTGTTGCTAAAGGAGGTAATCTCCATGGGCGTGAGCCCAACTTGTGCACAAGTTCTAATTCAGCTTCAATTTGTGGCAAAGCAGAGAGCGCACCAGTATAACCATTTACTAAAAATGTTATTCTTTCAGTTCCAACTACCAATGCTTTTACATAAGTTAAATATAAATCTAATGCTGTGAGACCTAAAACAGAATCATCTATAACTACCAGAACTTCGTCTGCTGCTCTCATTAGAGCACCTGTTGCAGGGCCAATTCTACCACCTACATCAATGATGATAACATCATGCATTACTCTAGCTAATTCTAAAATTCTCTGGCAAATATTTATACCATCTGTATGACAGACTAAATCCATAGCTTCTGCCATTCCATCAGGTGGCATTAAAACAGATACGTCTTCACTAACAGGAATTAATGCATCACAAATACTATCTCTAGATATTTCTCTTGAACCATTTACCCAGCTAGAAACTGTCTTCGCCTCAGTTCCATTAACTGTTAATGCTCTACATAAATCTCTAGTTTCTACGTCTAAATCCCAAATCAATGTTCTTTGTTTAAAAACACTACAAACCTCAGCTAAAGCTGCACATACTGAAGTTGCACCTGTCCCACCTTTTGCATGAGTTACAACAATAATTTTAGCTTCTCTTACTCTACCTTCTTTTCTAAATTCAGCATAAATCGCTACTAATTCTTGTAATAAATCTAGTGGAGATGAATCATCAGGTAATACTTTTCTAACACCTGCGGCATGAGCAGATCTAAAAGCTCCTCCTGAATAAGCCTCTTCAGTTACAAACATAACAATATGTAACCAAGGCATATGAGATAAAGCTGTTCTTGCTATTTGAGAAGCAGTATCTCCTAATCCAGAGCCAAGAATTAAAACATCAGCATCTTGCATCTGAGACATAAAATCCCTGTCATTTACAAGCTTAACTCTTAAATCCAACATCTCGACATCACTGTGAGAAAACGAATCTATCCTTCTAGCACACAGTGCTTGCCCTTCAGCTGAATTATCTACAATTAATACTCTCATCTAATTACACCCAATCATTGTCTCTATTAACTGATATCGACTTCTCATTATAATTTCTTGAAAACTTATTTAGGGTTGTTGAGCAACAACAAAAATGCAGTAATTTTAGGTACTTACAAAGAGTCGAAGAATCCAGGTCGATAGTGATTAACTAGAGAAAGCGCTAGACCTAGCCATATAAAAAAAACAAAAATCCAAAGTAAAACAGTGCCAAAGCTAATTTTCTTTTTAACCTTATTACCTTTAATAGATTTCACCCTACTAAGTAATAATTCATTTGTTTTTAACTGCACTTCTGATGAAATCGATTTAACTATCTCCGCAGTAGACTTACCTCTAGATACTTTTTCTATAAAATCTCTTAATTGGGTTTTACCTTTCTTTGCTATTTCAATAAGGCTAAACTCTTCTTCTTTAATAGAACTTTCTTCAATAGAACTCGGTAGCTCAATAGACATTTGCTTAGATAAAGATTTAAGATCTTCTAATATCAAATTAGCATTCTGATATCTTTTCTCTGGATCCTTTTCTAAACATTTAAAAACTATTTTTTCTAATTCGGCTGGGCAGTCTTCTCTATACGTTAGCAAACTTTCTGGATCTTGCTTAAGTTTTTTCTGCATTATTTCAATTAATGTTTCGCCATCAAAAGGCGAATGCAGACTAATCATTTCATAAGCAAGAACACCAAAAGAAAAAATATCGGATCTCCGATCAACTTGATTATTAGCTAAATACTCAGGAGAAACATACTCGATTGTTCCAATTACACCACCATGGTCTGTTAATCTAGGGCCTGTAAGATTTCTTACTATTCCAAAATCTGCAATTTTTACATCTGATTCTGACGTTAAAAGAATATTCTCAGGCTTTAAATCTCTATGAACCAATCCAGCTTCATGAATCGCTTCAAGACCTGAAATAATTTGAGCAAAAATTTTAAAAATTTCCTTATATGTTAAGTGCCTATTCTTCTCTAATAAATCGGCTAAATCCCCACCATCAACAAACTCCATTGAAAAAGCAATAAAATCTTCTTCTTCTACAAATTCATATGCTTTAACTACATTTGGATGACTAATTCCGTATGAGGCATAAATCTCATTTTTAAATCTAGCTGAAAGAACACTATCATTTGCAATTTCATTAAATAACACTTTTAAGGCAACAATATGATCTGGTATTTCTTTATGAGTACAAGCATAAACCATCCCCATACTACCAGCTCCTAAGCTTCTAATAACTTCGTACTTATTTGCAACTATTGAGCCTACTTGAAGATTTACAAATGACATTTTTTAGTAATACCGTATTAAGTTGGCTAATGAAATAAATTTGTGAGGTAAGTTTAAGAAATGATGACTCAATAAAGCCAAACTAGAGAATAAAAAGCTATATCTTTGGTAATAAGAAAACAAAAAATTCTCTTTCTCCAATACGTAATATGTCTCCATTTCCTACAGTTTCAAGTCCTCCAGCCACTTGTATCTCTTCATTAGTTCCAGATCTAATGATTGCAGTTCCATACTCAGAAAGTTGGTCCATAATTTGTATTTTATTATCTTTAGTTGTTCTAAGAATAGCATGTAAAGGAGATACACTTTCATGTTCTATGAGCATATATTCACCATGGTCTGTTGGTCTTGAGGTGATTAGTTTTCTACCTTTTCTGATTTGAAAAACCTCTCCATTTCTATCATCATCATAACTAATTAAAAAACCTATTATTAAAGACTGACCTTTCATAGGAGCAGAACTATTAGGAGCATGAACTATATTTTTTTGAACAGTATAATTTTGATCTGTGCTTACTTGCTGAGAGCTAGCCTGCACTTTCATATTATTTTGCATACTAGGTGTGTTACTATTCAGTATAGAATCCTGTCTTGTAGGCTTTCTAGTTCTAGGTTTTCTAGCAATCGGGTTTTGAGGTTTTTGACTTCTAGGAGCAGAACTCAGACCTTGATTCTGCGGAGCTAGTGAAGTTAAAGGATCAAAGGTTTTTGGCACATTTGGTTGTGGCAAATTAAAACCATCAACAGACTCAACTGGCTTAGGGGCATTGGGTTTTAATACATCCTCAAGCTCTTCTCTTGTTATTTTTGTTGTTCTTGACCTATTAACACTTTTTCCAAATTTAAGACCTGTTGATTGTTGCTCTAGTTTTGCTTTGGTTATTGCTTTTTGATTCTCTAACTTCTTATCAGTTATCTCTTCTTTAGCTTGATCTAATAAGCCGTGCTTTACTATTCCCTGCTTTATTCTACTCTGTCCAGGTTTTACATAATCATCTTTCTCTATCTTTTTTTCTTCTTTTGCTAAAGCATCCCTAACTTCTCCAGTAATATCAGCTGAGAACATTACGGTTCTATTTCTAGCTCTAGATACTTTACTAATTTTCAATTCTTCTTTTTTAGTATCTATTTCTTTACTCTCTATTTCTATATTTTCATTATCCATCTGTTTGAATCCTTTTCATACTTCTATAAGAGCTTTAAAACTAAGAATACCAAAGCAGCTAATAAAATTAATCCAGCTGCAATAACAAATAATATTTTTTTCTTTTTGCTTTTATCTAAATTTGAATCTGGATCAACTACAGGGTTTTTAGTTGTAAGAGTAGAAGATGTAGTAAAAACACCTTTTTTCTTTGGAGGTTCTATACTAGCTTTAGTCTCATCTCTTTCAGTCTTTAACTCACCAGAAATCGGTAAAACAGTTAGTGTAATATTATCAAATCCACCTCTGTTTCTTGCTAGCTCAACTAAATTAACACAAGCTTTTTGTGGAGAAAAATTGTTAATTTGATATGCTATTTCAGGATCTGTAACTAAACTATACAGACCATCCGTGCATAACAATAAATAGTCTTTAGCATCAGCATTATCCCAAATCCAAAAACTACTAGTTTCTAATCCTAATCTTGGCTGTGCGCCCAGACACTTTGTTAATACATGAGATTGAGGATGAGAAAGAGCTTCTTCTGCACTGATATTACCTCTATCAACTAAGTCTTGAACATAAGTATGGTCTTTTGTTAGTTGTCGAATTTCACCTTCTCTAACTAAATATGCTCTAGAATCCCCAGCGTGAGTTATCACAATTTGATCATTGTTAATTATTGCACCAACAACAGTAGTTCCCATTGAACTAAACGCTGGATTTTGTCTTCTAAGCAAGATTATTCTATTTGCTTCATCAATTGAAGACTTCAGAGCTTGCACAGAATTTGCGAACTCCCCTGTTTCAAAAACTCTTCTAATGGCATCAATTGCTAACTGTGCTGCTAGTTCACCTCCAAGTGCCCCCCCCATTCCATCACAACAAATCCAAGCCCTTCCATTAACGGAATCTATTACGGCATAGCGATCTTCATTGATCTCTCTTTCACAGCCAATATCAGTAATAGCAGCTGGAATCTTCTCGTTTTCTTCTTCGTTTGTAACCAATGGTTCTTGTGTTTCCATTTATTATACTCTTTAAAATCAATCCTTACTTACTAATACACGTCATTAGAGCTAAAAAACTTTACTTTATTATGTTTTTCAACAATTTTGACTCCTCACGTATTTAAAAAATAAAGTATTTACAGCCACTTAATATTAAGTTGATATGTCATTAACTATGAACCAAGTAGAAGAAAAGAATACTGTTACAACAGAGGAGAACAACCTTCTTTTATTTAAAGTACTTTGGTGCATTAGTATTTGTTGGTTTGTTCTAACCGGAAATGCTTGGCTCAATGAATTAAGTCACCTAACTCTTAACAAACTTCCAACTGCGCTACTTTTTACATTTTCAATAATTTTCTTATTCAGTAAAAATAATAAAATTTTCTACCTAGTTTTACTCTTGGTTTTTATTGAATGGGCTAGCCTACTGCCCAAAAGCCCTAATCATCGTTGGATTTTTTTTATTGCTTCTATTTTAGTTTTCAAAGACTTAGGCACTAAAAAATTATCAGACTCTTTAATATATTTAGCATCAATAATTTATTTTTTCGCCTTCTTAGCAAAAGTTAATTCAGATTTTTTATTTTCAAATCATTCTTGTTCAGTTGTATTTTTTGAGCATATTAAAAATTTCATTTGGCTACCTAAAATTACATACACACCAATCCTATCATTTTCGATCGCACTATCTGAATTATTAATAAGCATTTTATTATTGTCTTCAAAAACAAGGAAAATAGCCATCTTTATTGGCTTAAGTCTGCACCTAGGTTTAGCTTTAGATATTATTAAACACTTTCTTGATTTCTCTTCTGTTATGAGTATTTTTTTAATCTCAGAAATAGTACTAAACAATTCAAAGGGAATAAAAAAGAAAAGTATTTATTTAATCTCTAATTTCTTTGCCATATTTTTTACTTATTTGTTTTTTCATACATTAGTAATTAAACCTCATTACCCAGAATACATATTAAAATTAACTATTTTTTGGTTATTTTATTACTCCATAATTATTTATATTTTCTTTGATTTAAAGAACAACTTAAGTATAGGCAATTATAATAAAAAAAGTATTTTCACTTATATAGTATTTACTATTACTATTCTTAATGGCTTATCACCTTACTTAGGCATTAAAACTAGAACAAGTTTTTCCATGTATAGTAATTTATGGATTACAAATAATGAAAGTAATCATCTAATTTTCAGTAAAAGTTTAGATGTTTTTGGCTTTCTTAAAGATGAAGCTGAGATTTTAAGCTCAGAGAATCAAAACTTAAGAGATGTTAATAATCAAAACTTAAAACTTCCATTTTTTGAATTATTAAAAGAAATTAAATCTAAACCTTTCTTAAATGTGAAATTTAAATATAAAGAAAGCACATACGAACACCCTAAAGATGAGCGACCTAAAGACTACAACAAAATAGACTTCTTAATTCCGAGAAAACTATTAATATTTCAACCCTCTAATAAGGAAGTTGCCAAAGAGTGTATTTGGTAATTTTATTGACAGTTCTTAATTTTTAGTTTGAAAGCTCCTACGTAATTTTACCAAAAATTAATAACTGTCAATAAAATTCTGTTTTCCGCTGCGCTCGGCTATGAAGCCTTAAATATTATAACTTAGCTTTTAGAGCAGAAATTAATTGATGATATGATTCTTCAAATTTCTCAACTCCTTGATTCTGAAGACCTAAAAGTTGCTTTTCAATATCAATATCCATACTTTCAATTTTTGCTTTAAGTTCCAAAGCCTCTTCTAAGCCTGAGCTAAGGCCATCTTTAGGCTTACCATGATCAACAAAAGCTTCTAAAGTTTTATGAGGAACAGTATTAACGGTATCAGTTCCCATTAATTCTTCAACATATAAAACATCTCTATATTCTGGGTTCTTAACACTAGTGCTTGCCCAAAGTGGCCTTTGCACTTTAGCACCAGTAGCTTTGAAAGCATCGGACTCAAAGATTTCTTTAAATTTAGCATAAGCAAGCTTAGAATTAGCAATCCCAAATTTACCTTGAATTTCTAGAGGTAATTGAGAGTCAAATAAGGCATCAACTCTACTTACAAAAAAACTAGCTACAGATGCTAACTTATCAACTGCTAAACCTTTTTCTTTTCTAGAATTAACAGCATCACAATAAGCTTTTGCAACTTCTATGTAGTTTTCTACTGAAAAAATAAGAGTAACATTCACATTTATCCCTTCTTCTAAACAACTTCGAATTGCTGGAATACATTCAGGGGTAGCAGGTATTTTAATCATTATATTTTCTCTATTAATTTTAGAGAAAAGCTCCTTAGCTTCTTTTACTGTTCCCTCTGCGTCTCTAGCTAGCAAAGGAGAAACTTCTATACTGACGTAACCATCCACAGAATTACTCTGCTCATATATTGGTTTTAATAAATCCGCTGCTCTGGAAATATCATCTATGGCTAGTTCATTAAAAATCTTATCAGGATTATCTAAACTAGACTTAAGTTCTTCTATTTGCTCATCATAGGTATTGCTACCTCTAATAGCATTATCAAATATACTAGGATTAGAAGTTAAGCCCCTGATCCCCCAAGCGCTTACTATCTTTTCTAGCTCACCGCTATTAAGTAAATCTCTGCTAATATTATCGTACCAAATACTTTGGCCGAATTCGATTGCTTTTTGTGATGGATTCTTCATGGGAAAGAAAATATCTTTTTTAATTTAAAAAGTCACTATTCTCTTTTCTACTGTGTCTCTACTTATTTTTCAGGATTTGGCGAATTGTTGATGCTTTTAATCAATTCTCTTTGAACTTCTAATGCCATTCTTACTAAACTAATTTCTAAGGCTATAGATTTAGATTTAAATCTTGGATTTAGCGTTGGTTTTCTTTTTCTTGGTCTTCTCACTTCCTTCAATTCCTCAACTCCTAAGCTATAAGGTTTATTTATTTGAAAAAACCTATGCTTTAGAAAACCCCTTTAAGCAGCGCATTGCTATAAAAGAATTATGATAGATATGTTCAAATCTGTAACATTTAGTTACAAGTAGTTGATTTAATGATTAAGAAAGCAAAATAAACATACAAATTTAGTAGGCTACTATGCAAGAAACACCTAATAGGAAATCAGTAAAGACTCCTGATACTTGGAATTTAGATAATATTTATAACAGTCTAGAGAAATGGCAAAAAGACTATGATTATATCAATAGCAATATAGAAGAAGTTTCGAAGCTAAAAGGCAAGCTTTCTAAAAGCTCTACACATATTAAAGATACAATATCTTCATTTTACGGACTATTTAGAAAAGCGGAAAAACTATATACCTACGCACATCTTCTTAGCGACCAGGATCTTTCTAATCAAGAAAACCTCGCGCTTAAAGAACAAGCCATGGGAGTATATGCTAGGCTTTCTCAAGAAAGTAGTTTTATAAGACCTGAGCTTCTTGAAATTGATGAAAGCAAAATAGATTTCGAAGTTCTTAAAGATTATAAAAGAGCAATTAAAGAAATACTTAGGTACAAAGCTCATACCCTTAGTCTAGAGGAAGAAAGCTTACTTGCTTTAGGCACAGAGTATTTCAGTTCTACTTCCAATATATTTTCTCAACTAAATAATACTGAACTAAACTTTGAAAACTTAGATAACAATACTCCTCTAACTCACGCTAGCTATGCTGTCTTACTAAGAGAACATGACAGAGCGAAAAGAGAAAAAGCCTATACACACTATTACAAAGAATTCGATCAACACAAAAATACTTTAACTTCTATTTATGCAAGTTCTATTAAGAAAAATATTTTCCTATCTAAAGCTAGAAACTACTCCTCTGCATTACAAAGCTCGTTATTTAACGACAATGTGCCAAAAGAAGTATATTTATCATTAATAAATAGCGTTAGAGATAATCTTGGAAACCTACATGATTATTATAAATTCAGAGCTAAAAAACTAGACGTTAAACCACTTAAAATCTATGACACCTACGTATCCCTAGTGCCTGAAAACAATGTGGCCTTTACATACGATGAAGCAAAAGAAAATATTACAAATGCTCTACTTCCTTTAGGGCAAGAGTATCAAGATATTATTTCAGAAGGCCTAGGTAATGCTAGATGGGTAGATAAATTTGAGAACACTGGAAAAAGAAGCGGGGCTTATTGTAGTGGGTGCTATGACTCAAACCCTTTTATGTTAATGAATTATAAAGAAAAAGGTTTTGATGGAATTTTTACGCTAGCCCATGAGGCTGGACATGCAATGCATAGTTATTTTTCAAACAAGCATCAAAACTACCAAGACCATCAATACACTATTTTTGTTGCTGAGGTCGCATCTACAGTAAACGAACTTTTATTGCTTAATTATCTTCAGCAAAAAAATAAAGATGATAAAAAAATGCAATCAGTTCTAAGTAATCACTTATTAGATGATATAAAATCTACTTTTTATAGACAGACTATGTTTGCAGAATTTGAATTAAAAGCACATGAGCAAGCTGAAAATGCAATGCCGTTAAGCTTAGATTTCTTTAGAAACACATACAAACAATTGCTAATTGATTATTTTGGCCCAGCAGTTGAAATTACTGATTTAGATTCATTAGAATTTTCTAGAATCCCTCATTTTTATAGCGCTTTTTATGTATATAAATATGCAACTGGAATCTCTGCTGCAATTGACATCAGTCAGAGAATACTCTCTGGAGATAAGAAAAGTTTAGAAAATTATCTAGAATTTCTTAAATCTGGTTGCTCTAAGCATCCAATTGAACTTCTAAAAGATACTGGTGTAGACCTCAGTAATAAAGAATCTGTAGAAACTACATCGAAAGTTTTTAAAGATGAGCTTGATAATTTAAAATCTCTGCTAGCTTAATCTTTTTATTGCTTAAACTATAGATATTTCCCCTGTTTTTGATAGTTTATTGCTATGAAAACGATAATCGAACCAGACACTAATTCATGGTTACAGCTCTGCACTAGGCCGGTGATAGATTCTGTCGACCTAAATTCTAAGGTTAATGAGATTATAGACAAGGTTAAATCAAAAAAAGACCAAGCTTTAATAGAATTTACTGAAAAATTTGATTCGGTAAAAATAGAAAGAATTGAAGTTTCAACAGAAGAAATCAATACAGCTACAGTAAGCAATGAACTCAAAAAAGCTATAGATATAGCAATTGGAAATGTAGAAAAATTTCATTCTTCACAGTTAGAAAAAACAATAAATATTGAAACTACAAAAGGTGTGAACTGCTGGAGAGAATCTAGAGCAATTCAATCTGTTGGATTTTATATTCCAGGTGGAACAGCTCCGCTATTCTCAAGTATAATAATGCTAGGAGTTCCTGCAAAAATTGCTGGATGCGAAAATACTTGCCTCTGCTCTCCTCCTAATAAAGAAGGAAAACTAGATCCTGCTATATTATATACTGCTAAAAAAGTTGGTATTAAAAAAGTTTTTAAAGTAGGTGGCGCACAAGCAATTGCTGCAATGGCATTTGGAACTGAATCTGTTCCAAAGTGTTACAAAATATTTGGACCAGGGAATCAATATGTAACTGCGACTAAACAAATAGTTAGCACAACAGGAACTGCAATTGACTTGCCAGCAGGCCCAAGTGAAGTTGCAATTTATGCAGATAAAACAGCTAATGCAAAATTTGTTGCTGCCGATTTACTTTCCCAAGCAGAGCACGGAATAGATAGTCAAGTTATACTAGTAGCTAGCTCCCAAGAAATTGCCGAATCAATAGAGCAAGAGATAGAAGAACAAATAGAAAATCTATCTAGAAAGGAAATCGCCAAAAAAGCCCTAGAAAATAGCTTAATAGTAGTATTATCTGATTCTAGTAAAGCTTTTGATTTCCTTAATAGCTATGCGACTGAACACTTAATCATTGCTAGCGATCAAGCAAAAAATCTAGCTCAAAAAGTAATCAATGCAGGCTCTGTGTTTATAGGTAACTACACTCCTGAATCAGCAGGAGATTATTGCTCTGGCACTAATCATGTTCTACCTACTAATAAAGCAGCATTAGCATATAGTGGAGTTTCATTAGATAGCTTTATTAAAAAGATTACTTTTCAAGAAATTAGCAAGGAAGGCTTAGATATTCTTGGACCAAGCATAGAAGTAATGGCAGAGGCTGAGGGTTTAGATGCTCACGCGAATGCTTCCAGAATTAGAAGGCAGAACTCATGAAAGAGAAAATACTTTTTATAGATAGAGATGGTTGCATTATAGTTGAACCTGAAAGCGACAAACAAGTGGACTCTCTAGAAAAATTAGAATTCCTACCAGGGGTAATCTCTGCTCTTTCAGAAATTAAAAAGAAAACAGATTATAAGTTCGTAATGGTTACAAACCAAGATGGACTTGGAACAAATTCTTTTCCTGAAAACACTTTTTGGCCTGCTCAAAATAAAATGCTTAAAACATTAGAGAGTGAGAATATAAGCTTTGATGATATTTTCATTGATAAGAGTAGACCTGAAGATAAATCTCCTAACAGGAAACCTGGAACAGGAATGCTTGGTAAATATATTAATGGCAATTATGACCTTCTAAACTCAATTGTTATTGGGGATAGAGACTCTGATGTTGAACTTGCTATGAATCTAGGTGCTAAAGCAATTCAAGTTAGTAGTAAAAAGAATAAGAATGCTATTTTAAATAGTACTAACTGGAATGAGATTGCTGAATTTATAATAAACGGATTTAGGAAAGCTGAGATTAAAAGAAAAACCAAAGAAACTGATATAAATATCAAGCTTAACTTAGATGGGAGTGGAAAATCTTCTATCTCAACTGGCTTAGAGTTTTTTAATCACATGTTAGAGCAAATTTCTAAACACGGCTTAATTGATTTAGATATTAAAGTTGATGGTGACTTAAAAGTAGATGAACACCACACTATTGAAGATACAGGTATTGCACTAGGCCAAGCTGTAAAAGAAGCACTTGGTAGTAAAAAAGGCATACAGCGTTATGGCTTTCTACTCCCAATGGATGACTGCCTTGCACAAGTTGCAATTGATTTCTCTGGAAGAAACGAGCTTGTTTGGAATGCTGATTTTAAAAGAGAAAAAGTAGGGGATATGCCTACTGAAATGTTTAAGCATTTCTTTAAGTCTTTTACTGATAGTGCGCTATGTAACTTGAACATAAAAGCAGAAGGCGAGAATGAGCATCATAAAATAGAAGCTATCTTTAAAGCTTTTGCTAAATCTGTTAGGTTCGCAACCGAAAGAGACGCTAGGAACAATGCTGTGCCTAGCACTAAGGGGATACTGTAAAAGGAATATTATGAGTTCTGAGACTATTAAGTTAGGTCTTCCAAAAGGAAGAATGAATAAAGGTGTTCTAGACCTATTAGACACTGCTGGAATTAAAGTAAGAGTAAGCTCTAGAGCTTACAGACCTAGTATTTCTTTACCAGCTTACGACACTAAGATCCTAAAGCCTCAAGACATCGTAGAAATGTTAAACATTGGTTCTAGAGACTTAGGCTTTGCAGGGGCAGATTGGGTAGATGAGCTTAAAGCGGATATCGTAGAGATAGTAGATACAAAGATGGATCCTGTAAGACTAGTAGCAGCGGCTCCGAAGGATTTACTAGAAAACGGCAAGCTTCCTAAAAAGCACATAGTAGTAGCTTCTGAGTATCAAAGAATTACAAAAGATTGGATTGAAAAAACTAAACTAGATGCAAGCTTTGTTAGATGCTACGGAGCTACAGAAGTTTTTCCACCAGAAGACGCAGATTGCATCATCGATAATACTTCTACTGGTAGCACTCTAAGAGCTAACGGATTAGAAATTACAGATGAAATTATGACTTCTTCAACTAGGCTTTATGCTAGCAAACAAGCAATGGCAAACCCTGTTAAGAAAAAAGAGATTGAAAGATTTGCTCTTTTAGTTCGCTCAGTAATTGATGCTAGGTCTCGTGTAATGGTCCTAGTAAATGTTGAGAGCGAAGACTTAGAAAAAGTTGTGAGCTTACTACCTGCGATGAGACAACCAACGGTTAATCAATTACACTCAGGTGCTGGTTACGTAGTAAAAGCAGCAATTCCTAGAGAAGATTTACCTGAAATTATTCCTGCAATTAAAAAAGCTGGCGGGACTGATATTGTTGTAAATAAAATCTGCCAACTAATTGCTTAAGTAGTGTCGTATCGATAGAGGTTATGTAGTTGAAAAAAGTAACAATTATAAAAACTGGAGTAGCAAATTTAGCCTCCGTAGTCGCAGGACTTAAAAGAGCAGAAGTCGAAATTGATATAAGCTCAGAACCTGAAAAAATTAGAAAAGCTACTCACGTATTACTACCAGGAGTTGGACATTTTAAAGCAGGCGTTAATGCTTTAAGAGAAGCTGGCCTAGATGAAGCGCTTAAAGAAAGATTTGAACAACAACTTCCAACTATGGCAATTTGCCTTGGTTTACAAATGCTTTTTGAATCAAGCGAGGAGGCACTAAACACAAAAGGACTTGGCTTAATTCAAGGAAAAGTAGAAAAGTTTACTGGAGATATTCGTATTCCACAACTTGGCTGGAATCATGTAGAACCTAAAGGGGAACATAAATTCATTAAACCAGGTCATGCCTACTTTGCAAATTCATTTAAACTTACGAATGTGCCCGATGACTGGCAATGTGCAAAAACAAATTATGGTGGTGATTTCATAGCTGCTATAGAAAAAGGAAATTTGCTAGCTGCTCAATTCCACCCAGAACTAAGTGGAAAATGGGGATTAGATTTAATTAAGAGGTGGGTAACATGCTAACAGTAAGAATCATACCCTGCCTTGATGTTAGAGATGGAAGAGTAGTAAAAGGTATTAAATTCCAAAATTTACGTGATGCTGGAGATCCTGTTGAACTAGCTGCTAAATACGAAGAACAAGGCGCTGATGAATTGGTTTTTCTAGATGTATCCGCCACAGACGAAGGTAGAAAAACACACGTAAAAACAATTAGTGCAATTAGAGAAGTTCTTTCAATTCCTATGACTACTGGTGGCGGTGTAAGAGAAGTAAAAGACGCTGCTAGATTGCTAGAGGCTGGTGCAGATAAAGTTTCTGTAAACACAGCAGCGGTTGAAAATCCTGAGTTACTAGAAGAACTTGCTATTAACTTTGGGCAACAATGCACAATAATAGCAATAGATGCTGCCCTTAAAGAAGATCTAAGCGGCTGGGAAGTAGTTACAAAAGCTGGGAAAAATAGAACTGGCATAGATGTAATTGATTGGGCAAAGCAAGCATGTGATTTAGGCGCTGGAGAAATACTGCTTACAAGCTGGGATAAAGACGGAACAAGAAGCGGATATGACTGCCCTTTGCTAACTGCAATCTCTAAAGCAGTTAAAGTTCCAATTATTGCTTCTGGAGGAGCAAACTCACCAGAGCATTTCACTGAAGCACTAAGAGCCGGTGCAGATGCATTACTAGCAGCTTCGATATTCCATGATGGGGATTATACAGTTGGAGATATTAAGAAGTATCTGAAGAAATACGGTGTTAGTATCCGGCTGTAGAGAGCACAGAGGAAGATCTCTCACAGAGCTCGCTGAGAGCACAGAGATTCACAGAGGGATATTTTAAATTTATTTTCTTCTCTGCGTATCTCTGCGTCTCTGTGAGAGATCTTGTTTTTCTCCCTTACTGAAGTTATAAAACCCCCATGATCATACCATCCATAGACATTCAAAATGGCAATGCTGTTCAACTAGTTGGCGGAAAAGAAAAGAAGATAGATGCCGGCTGTCCTTTAAAAAAGCTTGAAGAGTTCAAACTTGCAGGTGAAGTTGCTGTAATCGACCTAGACGCTGCAATGAGTAAAGGTAGCAACAAAGAAATTATCAAAAAAATGTGTCAGATTGCCCCATGTCGAGTTGGTGGAGGAATTAGAGATTTAGATACTGCCATTGAATGGCTAGATGCCGGAGCCGCAAAAATTATAATTGGAACAAAAGCAGAACCTGAACTTTTATCTCAGCTTCCTAAAGAAAGGTTAATAGCTGCACTCGATGCAGAAAATGGTGAAATAGTCGTTGAAGGTTGGCAGCAAAAAACTGGTCTTAAAGTGCTAGATAGAATTAACGAGCTTAAAGAATATGTAGGTGGCTTTTTAGTAACCTTTGTTGAGCTTGAAGGTAGAATGCAAGGTACGAACCTAGAAGCAGTAGCTGAGCTAAAAAAAGCCGCTGATGATTGTGAGTTAACAATTGCAGGTGGAATTACTAAAAAAGAGGAAATTGCAGAGCTAGATAAACTTGATTGTGATTCACAAGTTGGAATGGCGATTTATTCCGGTAACCTCAAACTTTCAGATTGCATTGATTGCGTCATCCCTTTTAAAATTTTCCCTAGTATTATTTTAAATAAAAACTACTCTCCATTAGAGTTTAAATATTTAAAAGATTTGGAAGAAATCGTTAACACTAAGAAACTAGACAAAGTCAGTGTTAAGAGGATACTTCCGAACAAACAAAGAACTTGTTTTTATATTGTTACAAATAGCAGTGAATCTATTAGGGAACTTACGAATCCAATTGATTCTCTAGAAAAAACTTTAACTTCTAGAAAAAAAAATTCTGTTAAAGGGTCTTATACTAATAGGCTTTTTAATGATTCTGATTTACTTTCTTCAAAGTTACTAGAAGAAGCTAATGAACTAATCGAATCTAAAGATAGCAATGAAGCCTCTTTTGAAATGGCAGATGTTATATATTTTGGTATGACAGCACTTATTGGAAAAGATGGAAGTCTTGATAAAGTTAAAAATGAGCTTAAAAAGAGAAGTTTAAAATTAAGCAGAAGAACTGGTAACAAAAAAACTTAATTACATAAGTATTCGCACGAAATTGGGTATAACTTTGAAAGTCAGAAGATTACAAGGTTAAACCCGAAGTTGGAGCTACCTGCTGTCTCACTAACAGAAAAGAAAAACACTATTCAATTTGGATTCTTCAAATAACAACTCAGAAGGATTTTCCTCAGGCTCTGGCTCAGGAAGAATTTCTTCAAGTTGCTCATCATCTTCTGGTTCATTTTTTTTTGTCTCAAGAAGAATTTTATTCCAGAATTTCTTTCCATCTACTGGCTTGGCCTCTTGGCTTAAAAAAATCTGGTTATAAGAGAGCATCATTCTGAGGTAGCCTTCTATAGTTTCAAGACCAACGCGCTCATCTTCTGACAAAATGCCTTTTTTGAATTTATCTCTTAAACTTAAAGTTAAACTTTGAATGTCGACTTCACCTTTCTTGTAAACAAAAGCAATTTTTGCATCCCTATCATAATACAAGGAAAAAGCCTTAGAGACTTCAATTTTTGCTAGGTCTTTTTTACCTTCGAGCAACAGTGAATAGGCTTTGATTTCATACCCAATCGGATCTTTTTCATCGATCTTGATTAACTCATCAGCAACTTCAGCAATCGATTTTCCATCCAAAGACATCAATGAAAGCAACATTTCTCTATAAACAGCGTCCTGTTCTTTTTTCTTCCCACTAAAAAAATTTCTTTGAATACACGAACGAAAAAGACGCTGAGCTAATTTCTCAAGATTAACTTTAAGTTGCTCATGTTCAGTTAACTCATATTGCTCCTCCTGAGGAACATGGGTTATTGTTGAAGTTTCGTTTGAGTCATTTTGTAATGCAAAAAGTTGCGTAGAAAACAAAAATGAAACAAAGAAAAACGACACAAGAAGTCTAGAAAACGACATAACAGCACTCCATTCAGAACTTTGAGGCAAACCTATGAAAAAACATTTTCCCATTTCGTGCCTCTATCTTTCAAAACTATTTTCCGAATTAAAATTTCGTATTTATCGAAATGAGAAATAAAGGCAGAGAGACATCTTCACATATTCTAGTTTAATAATTATTATAATAACTCACACCAAAAAGCTACCATGTTAGTGTTTAAAAAATAGCTACTACTTTAAGGTCTGAATATATTTTTCAATCTCGTCTCTAACCCTTCTAAAGCAATTAAGAGTATCCTCTTCACTTGCAATATCATTAACCAGAGCAGGTGGATCGTCAAAAGGGGCATGTATAACTTTAACGCCCTCTTTATCAAAACTAGGGCAAGAACTCGCAGCATTATCGCAAACCGTAACTACCGTATCTAAATCAAGATCCTTATATTTATTAATATGATCAGAACTATGAGTAGAAATATCGATACCAACCTCTTTCATCACTTTTTGTGCATACTGATTAATACCATGCGGAGAAGTTCCAGCGGAAAAAGCTTCATGAGTTTCTGAAAGCAGATTTTTTGCAAAGCCTTCTGCCATTTGACTTCTACATGAATTACCTGTGCATAAGAATAATATTTTTTTCATTCGTCTAACTTTAGCTATTTGCAAGAATTTAACAAGAAATATAGTATAAAACGATGAATAAACAAAAATTTTCCGACCTAAAAATTACAGCTGATGGCGATACAAGAGCCTCAGTAGCATTAAAATCACTAGATACTCTATGGTTAAATACTGGGACAATTTGCAACCTAACTTGTGCTAATTGCTACATAGAATCATCTCCTACTAATGACGCATTAGTATATTTAAATCATCAGGAAGTTATAACCCTATTAGACGAGATAAAAGAAAAAGAAATCCCAACTAAAGAAATTGGTATTACAGGTGGAGAACCTTTTATTAATCCAGATATAATTAAGATTATTACTGAGTGCCTCACTCGTGGTTTTGATTTGCTAGTTTTAACAAACGCAATGAAACCGATGATGAAAAAAGAAAAAGAGCTCTTAGCACTAAAGGAAAAATATCCTGATAAGCTAACCCTAAGAGTCTCAGTTGATCATTTCAAACCAGAGATGCACGAAGAAGAAAGAGGCGAGAAAACTTGGGAGCCAATGCTAAAAGGTCTTAAGTGGCTATCAGATAATCAGTTCAACATTAACATCGGTGCTAGAACTAGATGGGGTGAAAGACAAGAAGATTTAAGAAATGGCTACGCAGAACTTTTTAAAGAAAATAACATCAAGCTTGATGCTTATGACAAAAGAGAATTATTACTTTTTCCTGAAATGGACGATAAAGAAGAAGTTCCTGAAATTACAACTAAGTGCTGGGATTTAGTTGGTTCAAAACCAGAGGAAATGATGTGCTCATCATCTAGAATGGTAGTTAAGCGTAAAGGCGATGAAAAACCATCTGTTATGGCTTGTACATTACTTGCTTATGACCAGCAGTTTAATCTAGGCGACACGCTTGAAGAGGCTTCACAGGATGTATACTTGAATCATCCCCATTGCTCTAAGTTTTGTGTCTTAGGTGGTGGTAGTTGTAGTATTAATGAATAAAGATCTCGCACAGAATTCTCTATTTCCCAATACTCCTTCTTAAACTTTCTTCAATAACAACTTACACATCTGCACTTGTCTTAAACAAGTTAACTTTAACCAACCTTCTTTTTTATATTTTCTAGCACTAGTAAAAAGTTTTGAAGAAATTCTATTAAGCTTTATGCCTTTACTTTTTGCTATTCTGACAAACAACATATCTTCACCAAAAGAAGCATCTTCTGGAAAATTTCCTATTTTTTGAAATGTTTTTTTAGAAACAAAAAGCCCTTGGTCTCCATACGGCAAGCCAAAAATAAAGCTTCTAATATTTGCAAAAAAAGCATTAAACCTTGTTAATCCAGGTTCAGTATAAGCTAAATCAAAATAACTTAGAGTCTTATCTTCTTCTTCATTACTGTCTTTATTATTCTTTATAAGATTTTCTAACTTAGAAAAATTCTCAGTTCTTAGATCCGTATCCGCATGTAAAAACCATAGATAATCTCTACTAGCTTTATTAGCTCCTATATTTAAGCTAACTGCTCTAGAGCCTTCAATAGAAACAATAATTTCAGCCTCTAGTTTTTCTTTTTCAAAATCTTCTAGTATTTTTTTAAGCGCAGGCTCACCCTTTATTGCAGGGATAATTATACTTACTTCCTTAAGCACGAAGAACTTCTAACCACTGTTTTTGTTCTTCTGAAACATTTTTATCAGCAGTCATAATTGAGAATTTAAGTGAATTAGAAATGTCTTCTGGTGTTTCACTTAGCTTAGAGCTTGCTAATGCTAGGATTACTTTTTTAGCTTTTTCAACTGTTTGTGAATAAACTTCAAAAAACTTCTCTACTGTTACATGCTGTGCAGGATCGTCCATCCAACAATCGTAATCTGTAGCTAAACAAAGTGTGCAATAAGCAAGTTGAGCTTCTCTTGCTAGAAAAACTTCTGGAATGTTTGTCATTCCAACCACATCACATTTCGCACTATCTTTTAGAAAAAAACTTTCAGCTCTAGTTCCAAGTCTTGGCCCTTCTACGCATCCATATGTGGCATTAGTGTGTAATAGGATTTCAGATTTTTTTGCAGCATTAATAATATCTTTACTTAATTCAGGACATGCTGGGTTTGCTGTAGAAACATGCGCAGCAATACCTTTTCCAAAAAATGAATACTCTCTTTTACCTCTTGTATGATCAAAATACTGCTCTACTAAAGCCAGATCGCCTGGTTTAATTTCTTTTTTCAAACTTCCACAAGCTGAAACACTTAAAACCCTACTTGCTCCTAATTTCTTAAGTGCAAATATATTAGCTCTATAATTTACCTCATGTGGTAAAAGCTTATGTCCTTTTCCATGTCTGGAGAGAAATAGAATCTTCTCCCCTTCAAGCACACCTTCCATAATTTTATCAGAAGGCTGACCAAATGGAGTGTCTAGAACATGTTCTTTCTCAATCTTTAATTGCTGTAATGAGTAGAGGCCTGATCCACCAATAATCGCTAGCACTTAGCAACAAGCCCCAGAATCCACACCAGAGTTATTAGCTGTTGGCTCACAATCAAAAGGACCATAGTGCACTGAAAAATCCCCTTGCAGCTTAAAGTGTTCCTTAAATCTTGTTTGAGCAATCATATTATAAGTATTGCCACATACTGCTACTGGCATTCCAGTCTTGAATTCATGATGGTCATCTAAATGAAAAGCATGAGGATGCTCAGGGATAGTACCATTGTAATAAACAACATGCCCATAATTCTCACAAATGTCTTCTAGCTCAACTTTAAATGCTCTAACCGTCTTAGAGTAAAAATCAATCATCCCTGCTTTTTCTTGGATTTCTTTATCTTCAATCTCAAGTACTCTACTAGAAATCTCTCTGTAATCCGGAATTCCGATTGCGCTAAGCATTCTTCTAAAATCTTCAGTATACATAGCTCCTCCTAAACATTCTCCAAGAATAATTTTATCTTCTTGAATAGGTTTTGGAATTCTTCTTCCAGAAAAAACATCTGAGAAATATAGCTCTCCGCCAGGCTTTAAAACTCTATATATTTCACTAAAAACTTTTTCTTTATCAGGAGATAAATTGATTACGCAGTTAGATATAACAACATCAATACTATTATCTTCAATACCTGCTGTTTTTAAATCTTCGATATAACCTTTTACAAATTTAGTATTTGCTTTTTTATATCCAAATTTTTCTTTATGCCAATCTACATATTCATTAGCTACAGCTAACTGCTCATCAGTCATATCTAGACCAATTACTTGACCAGACTCACCTACAATCTGACTTAATAAATATGCATCCCTACCCGTTCCACAACCTAGGTCTAAAACTGTTGCTCCTTTTGCTGCAACCGGTAAAGGTGAACCACAACCATAGAATTTACTCTGAACAGTATCGTGAACATTTTTTAGTAAAGTTTGTACATGCTCAGGAGGAGCATCAAGAGGGCAACACGCAGATGTTTTTAAATCCTCATTCGTCTCTAGTGTATGACCGTAATATTCTTTAACTTTTGCTATTGTATTATCGGGAGAAGTATTTTCTTGCATAATTGCCTATATTATTAATAACTTAGAATAAATATCCATAATTAATATCTTAATAAATATGAAAATAAAAGAGTTTGGACTAAAGATTACAATGAAAAATTCAATATTTTTTTTAATTATCCTATTTTCCTGCATATTTTTACTGCCTGGCTCTAGCTATGCAGATGGGAGCGCCCCAAACAAGAGCCTTGAAAACATTACTTATAAAAGTGTCGATAATAGAAGTAACTATCAACAATTCTTAGCTAAATATGATGAACTCTTAAAAGATTACACTAAACCTACATCTAAAAATGGCATATCCTTCGTTGGTGTTAACTATGATTCATGGTCTAAAGATCAAAGACACTCTGAGGCATTAAAACTTTTTAAATCAATTAATATTAGTAAAATCAAAGATAAAAAAGCATTCTGGATTAACGCTTATAATTTTCTAACTATAGAACTAATTATCAAAGAAGACGAGAAAAAGAGTATAAAAAATTTAGCAACAGTATTAAAAAGCCCTTGGAAAAGATTTTCATGGGAATTAAATGGTGAAAACTACACCCTAGATAAAATAGAACATGAGATTTTAAGACCATTAGGAGACCCTAGTATTCACTTTGCGATTAACTGTGCATCTGTTTCTTGTCCTGATGTTAGAAGTGACAGTTATCGTTCAGAGACTTTAGACCAACAACTAACAGAACAAGTTCAGCTAGCTCTTAAAGATAAAAATAGAGGACTTAGAATAGATGGCTCTAAAATATATGTTCATAAGCTATTTAAGTGGTTTGATAAAGATTTTGATAATGGTGATGTTAAAGGCTGGATATCTAAATATACTGATATTAAGAGTGATGCTAAAATAAAGTATCTAGACTATGATTGGTCACTCAATAAAGTCTATTAATAAAGTTTTTAGCGATATGATTAAAATTTTACTCTTAATTTTATTTCTACAGTCTAAATGTTTTGCAATAGATGAGAATTTTCTATCCTTAGATAATTGGAAAGAACATACCTTCCCCAAAATAAAGCAACATTCTAAGTATAAGATCGTAGAGAACGGAATACTAGAAGCAAAAACTAACAATTCAGCATCTGGTTTACTTCATAAAGAAAAATTTAATGTTTACGATAAGAAAAACTTAGAATTTAAATGGAAGGCTACGAATGTATTTACAAAAGGGGATTACAGCAAAAAAAGCGGGGATGATTACCCAATTAGGGTTTATATAATATTTGAATACAATGCTGATGAGGCTCGCTTTTCAAAAAGAATGAAATATAAAGCAGCAAAGACTCTCTATGGTGAATATCCTCCAGATTCTAGCTTAAACTATATATGGTCTAATAAGGACGGCAGTAAAGACAAGATAGTAAATAGTCCCTACACTGAGCAAACTAAGCTTATAGTTTTACAGTCTGGAAAATTAAATCTTAATACATGGCAGACTGAAAAAATAAATATAGTAGAAGACTATAAAAGAGCATTCGGTAAAAACCCTCCAAAAATAGCATCAGTGGCTATAATGGCGGATTCAGATAACACAAAAGAGAGTGCTACTAGCTATCTAGACTGGATTAAAATTTATTAAGGCTATATATCTATTTTTTACGGCTATCTCTACTGAGAGAAAGAAATGTTGGCCTTAGATAAAAGCTCTTTAGCTTCAGCGTTATTAAAATCTACCGATAAAGCTTTATCAGCATAATATTTAGCTTTTAAGTAATTTCCCTGTTCAAGATATTCACTTCCTAACCAAACCATTAAACTTGGATCTGAAGGACAACGAGCAGATAAAGATGAGAAAAGCTCGATTCTTTTAGCTGTTTCTGTTTCAATTAAAGCCTGATTAACTTCTTTTTCTATACTAGGACATTTTTTATATAGCTTGTCTAAACTAGATTCTTCAGTTTCGCCTGAACGTATTTGCTCTAATCTTTCTTTATTTAATCTATATTGACGCTCAATAATCTTTGAAGCTAACCCTGTACCGTGATTATTATCAAAACTGCCTTGAGCTATCCCAATTCTTAATTTGTTTTGCTTTGCCCAACCAGGCAAACCATTTGGAAACGCCCCTCTATTAATTAAACCTTGAGTTGCTGGACCCGTTGCAGAAGAAAAAGAACATGATGTACATAGAACTAAGGCTAAAAATATTGATACTAATAAAGATTTTGATCTCATGATTTATTTAAAAGCCTTTTTAAAAATCCCTGTTTCTTTTCTTGGTTTCTACTAAACTGAGATTTATCTACTCCGTAGTAACTGTAATATCCGTATTGATGAATAACGTCTTCACATTCATTTAAAACCACACCACCAATTTTATCAGAACCTATCAAATTAATTGCTTCTTTAACTAGCTTCTTTTCTGTATTCCAAGACCTTGCTACTAAGATAGTACAAGTTGATAACCTTGAAAGAGAAACTGGCTCAGCACAAAATAGAGCAGGAGGACAATCAAGAATAATTGTATTATATTCTTTTTGAAACTCATCAAGTAGTATTTTAGTGTTTGGCTGTTCAATAGTTCTAGTAGAATCTACTACTGGGCTACCAGCAGTTAAAACATCTAAACCTGGCTCTACATTGTTTAACAAGCTCTTATATGGCTTACCAGCAAGCAAAACATCACTTAGGCCTGGTCCTTGCTCTAATCCAAAAAACTTATGCACATTTGGCTTTCTTAAATCACAATCTACTAGCAGTATTTTACCACGAGGATCGTTACCAAGAGCTCTAGATAAATTTATCGAAACTAAGCTTTTCCCTTCACTAGGCAAGGCACTTGTTATCGAAAAAATTCTCTTATTATCAAAATTAGATCTAATTGCTAATTGTTCAAGCTGACTTTTAAGAATTCTAAATCTTTCAGCTGCTCTTAAATCAGTATAGCAATCTCTAGATAGCAGTATATGTCCATCGCTAATACTTTGTTTAGTTTTAGTTCCAGGATTTAATACCGGAGAAATATTTGCTTTTTTAACAGCTTTACCTTTCTTTTTATTACTATCTTTGTTTTTTTCTTTATCTTTATTTTTTCTTTTTAAAAACACTTCTATCCCCTAGAAAACTAAAATAATTAGCAACACACCTAAGACCAAACTAACCATAGAAGCAAAAACGCTTAACCTTCTAGTTCTAGTCTTTTGACTCACAACTTCACTTGTTAATAACGGCGGGATAATACCTATTACAGGCAATCCTAACTCAGACTCTGCTTCTTCTCTCGACTTAAGAGAGCCATTTAAATAATAAAACAATATTGGCAAACCAAACATAATTGCTAAGCCAGTGACTAAACCACCTAATGCAATCACCCACCTAGTAGGCCCAGAAGGAACAAGAGGAATACTTGCAGGGTCAACTATTTTAAACTGAGTTCCCTTTTGACTCTTAACTAAACTACTTTGTAAAGATGCGTTTTCTTTAGCTTCTAAAAGTCTTTGATAGCTCTCTTTTAGATTAACATAATCTCTTTCAATTTCTGAAAGTTCAGTCTCTCTAATAGGCATTAGCTTAATATTTTCTTTCAACTCATCAATTTCTAACTTTAGTTTTTCATTTTCAGACTTTAATCCACCAGTTTGCACTTCTAGCTCATTTAACTCTCTAGCGACAAGTCTAGTTTGAGGATTTGAATTAACAACAGTTGAACTTACAGAAATTGATTTCCTTCCACTTGAACCAGCCTGACCTTCAAGGCTATCTATTCTTCTTTGAGCTGCTACTACATCAGGATGCCTATCTGAATATTTAGATTTTAGAATTTTAATAGACTGCTTTAACTTTGCTATCGCAATTCTTGGGTCAGAGCTTGAAACGCTATTATTAACTGAATTTTGCGCAACACTTTTTTGCACAACTCTTAACTCATCTCTTAAAAATTGAATTCTTGAAAGATTAGATTTTAAAAGTTGAGTGTTATAAGAGAATTGTTTTTGAGAACTATTAAGCCTAGCAAGTGCCTCTACTCTATACTCAGGAAGCTGATTAGAATACTTCCTTGCAAATACTTTTCTTTTCTCTTCAATTTTTGTCAGCTTCGTTCTTTGCTCTCTTAAATTAGCGTCAATAAACTCTTCTGTTCCTCTTGTTTTAGACATCTCACTTAACGTGCTCTCATTAATAAATAATTGAGAAAGAGAGTCAGCTACGTTGTATGCAGTTTTTGCATCATTGTGAACAAAATTTAATTTAAAAGTTTGTGTTAAGACTTTTCCTGAAGGAGAAATTACTGGTGCAATATCTATTGCTCCTCTCATTTTAATTAAAGCTTTTTCCTTACCCTTTAAACCTTTAAAACTTGGATACAATTTAAATTTATCAATAATCGATAGTAAGCGAGGTCTTGAGATCATTTCTTGAATTAAGGCTTCGAACTGCTCTTCTTGTTCTTTTTTCTCAGTACTGTTTTGTAGCATTTTAACTTTAACTTTCTGAGGCTGAATGAAAATCACAGCACTCGAACTAAAATAGTCAGGAATCTTAGCGGAAATTAGTAACATCAATATAGAAATAGCAATTGCAGGAGCCCAGAATAAATAAAAATACTTAGCAATAGCCGTCTTTATCGGTATTAAAATTTCTGAAAATGTTTTTTTAGTCTCAAATTCCATATTTTAGTTTTCTAACCTTGCATACAAAAGTAATATAGATTAAACGAATTCATAATGTATTTTAAAGAATTGTTTACCCTTTCTATATGAATTACATTTTTAATTGTGTTTATTTACCAAATTACTCAGCCAATATCTAGTCGGCTAAAGTTAAAGGAATGATTCAAAAAACTATGAATACTGTCAAAAATACATATAAATCAGATCTAAGAATAGCTTATCTTATTGTAATAATTGCATTTTTTGCTTTTTCTTGTAAGAAGGAGGATCCTCAAGCTAAGTATAATAAACATATCGAATCTGCAGATAATTATATAAATAACGATAAAGTCGATGAAGCTAGGATAGAACTTCAAAATGCTCTTGATATTAATCCTAACGATTCTGATACTAATTATAAGATTGCCGATGTCTTTTTAAAGCAAGGAAAATTGCCTCAGGCTGTTGAAAGCCTTAATTCTGCAATTAATTTTAATCCAGATAACTTTGAAGCTAGAAAAGTTTTAGCTTCTATATATTTGGCTGCAAAAGAGTACGAACAAGCCGAAAATCAAATTAATTACATGAGCGACAAAAACGCTGAAGATACTGAGACTCTAACTCTTAAAGCAAACTTAATTGGAATGGGGCCTCAAAAAAATAATGTTGAGGCAATTAAAATATTAAAAAAATTACAACAAAAAGAACCAGAGAACGTAGTAGTCTTAGCTAGTAGAGCTACCTACGAATTAGCTAATGACAACGTTGAGGAAGCAGAAAGACTATACAAACGCTCTTTAGAACTTAAGCCAGATAATAACGTAATAAAAATGTCTTTAGCTGAGCTATATAATAGACAAGCTAGATTTGATGAAGCAGAAAATTTAATTAAATCTGTTGTAGAAACTAATCCTGAAATGTCTGGGCTACGTTATGTGTTTGGAGAATTTTTACTTAGAAGAGGGTTAGCAGATAAAGCCCTGGAACAATATAAGTCAATTATAGAGCAAGAGCCTAAAAATGTTGCTGCTAGAGATAGGCTTTACGATATTTATATCACTAGAAAGAAAAATGACGAGGCAAAAGCTTTACTGGATGACTTAAAAAACAAAGCACCAGATGATCCTTCTGTTAAATACTTTACTGCGAGAAACTTAGAACTTGAAGGTAAAAAAGTAGAAGCTTTAGAGTTATACAATGAGGCACTTAGTATTATGAATAATTTTCCAGCTTTATTTAGAAAAGTTGGAATATTAGAACTAGCAACAGGAAAGACTAATCAATCTATAGAGCACTTAAATCAGGCTTTAAGTCTTGATGAAAATGACATCGCAGCAAGATATTCACTTGCAAGAGCCTTATTTTTTAAAAGAAATTACTCTGAAGCAAAAAGTAACTTAGATAAAGTTCTAAAAGTTTCTCCTAGTCATCTAGCTGCAAAAGTTCTACGTGCAGATCTATCTGTAATTGAGAAAGACCCTACAAAAGCTGAAGAAGTATACACCGAACTAATAAAAGTAGCTCCTAATAACCAAATGGGATATTTCAAGATGGCAGTTCTTGAAGAGACTAAAGGAAATTTTGAAAAAGCAGCCCAGTGGCACAAAAAAACAATTGGTTTTGACAGCAACATACTTCCTTCTCTAAAAAGATTAATCTCTTTAAGAAGAAAGAAACAAAAAAAGCCTATGAATGAGCTAACTCAAGAATTAAAAGCATTAAAGGCTGAAAGTAAAAACTCTCTTGCCGAATTTGATTTAATGATTGGAACTTTAACATTAGCAGATAAGAGCGAACCAGAGAGATTAAAAAAAGGAAGAGAATCTTTAAATAGTGCTATTAAAAATAACCCTAATTTAATTGGTGCATACTTTGCCCTCGCTGCAATTGATTCTGCTGGAGGGGACCTAGAAGGAGCACAAAAAAATTATGAAAGACTTTTGGAAAAAAATCCAAAGCACACTCCAACATTAATGATGTTAGCGATGTCTCAAGAAAGTCAGAAGAAATATACAGATGCGTCTGAAACTTATAATAGAATATTAGACTTTGCGCCTAACTTTGCGCCTGCTGCTAATAACCTAGCATGGTTAATGGCTGAAGAACTAAAAGGTGATGTAGATAAGGCTCTTAAATTAGCACAAATTGCTAAAGAGCAGATGCCTAATGAAAGTAGTGTTACTGATACCCTAGGCTGGATTCACGTATTAAAAGGGAATACTAAATTAGGTGTTGAATTCATTAAAGAAGCTATTGAGCAAGACAAAGAAAACAATAAAAGAGTTAACCCTGAAATCTTGTATCACTTAGCAAAGGCAAACTTAATTCTAGAAGATAAGACTTCTGCTTTAGAGAACATTAACAAAGCTCTTGAGGTTAAGAATCATCCTAAATACGATAAATTCATAGAATTAAAAAATTCTATCAAATAGTATATTTATAAAGAATCATGTAGTAAAGCTATGCTAGATGATTAAAGAGGGGATTATTATGTTTAGATTATTAATATTAGTTATATTTTTAACATCATGTGGTGCTAAAAATATAAGACCAAACGATGAGCTAGTAGAAGATAGCTTAGCAGAAACTGAATACTACATTAAGATTGGTGACTTACTTAGAATTAATGTTTGGGGAGAACCTAAATTATCTGGAGATGTAGTGGTAAGAAGCGATGGCAAGATTACTGTAGCACTTGCTGATGATATTCAAGCTGAAGGTAAAACTTTAATTCAATTAAAAGATGATGTTGAGTCTAAGCTTAATGAATTTATTCCTGGAGTCTCTGTTAGTCCTTCAATGGTTCAGTCTGCACCAATAAGATATTTCCTAGCAGGACAATTTCTAAGACCAGGAGAATTTAGAAGTGACCAAGGTATTACACTACTTCAAGCAGTTGCAAAGGCTGGTGGCTTTGCTCCTTTTGCAGATGAAGGCTCAATTATTTTAATTAGAAAAAACTCTGCTAATGAGCTGAGATACCAATTAAACTATAATAAAGTAGTCAGCGGCAAACAGCCTAATCCTCAATTAAGAGACGGAGACTTTATTTCAGTTGAGTAAAACTACAGCTTATTTAGGGCCACAGGGATCTTATTCTGAGCTAGCTTTAAGACATTTCTTAAAAGATGCTCAAGGAGTTCCCTGCCTTTCGATAGCTGAAGTATTTTCACAACTTTCAAAAGGCTTAGTTGAACAAGCCTTTGTTCCAATAGAAAATATAATTGAAGGGCCAGTAACTGAAACTCTTGATCAGTTATTTGAAAATAGAAATAAGCTATATATACAAAATAGCTTTAACTACTTAATTCAACATTGCTTAGGAGCGATAAACGAAAAACACGAAGAAATAACTCATATATATTCTAAAGACCAAGCTTTAAGACAGTGCTCTAAATTCATAAACGAGAAGTTTACTAATTCTAGACTATGCACTTCAAATAGCACAGGTGCAGCTGTTGAAATGATCGCTAGCAATAAACTAAAAAATTGCGCTGCTGTTGCAGCTGAGCAAACAATTAAATCTTTTGGTCTAAAAGTTATCGCTGAAAATATATCTGATATTCCTAATAACCAAACTAGATTCATACTTCTAGGGACAGAAAAAAAATCTCCTAAGTCAAATTCGGTAACTACAGTTTTAGTCAATCCAGGAAGAGACCGCCAAGGACTTCTTTTTGAAATCCTAGAAGTAATAAGCGTTAAACATAAGAGCAACTTAAAATCTATTCACTCCAGACCAGATAGTAAGGGTGGTTTTATTTTTCACTTAGACCTAGAAGGTTCAGAAGACTCTTTAACTAATTGCATAGAAGAACTTAGAAATTACTGCTCAAGTATAACAGCTACGATAGATATTCTTGGTAGTTATCAACAAACTCCTTTCAACTCTAAAATAGCCTCACCTATAGGAATACTAGGTGGTGCAGGTAAAATGGGTTTATGGTTTAAAAAGTTTTTTAATTCTATTGGTGTTGAAGTACTTATCAACGATCCAAATAGTGATGACTCAATTAAATTAAAAAAGCTTTGTGAAAGCTGTAAAATAATTATCTTAAGTGTACCAATTAATTCAGCAGAGTCTGTAATTAAAGAGCTACTAAAACATGTAAAAGCAGGTAGCCTAATTGTTGAAAACTTTTCAATTAAACACGCTTGTCTAAATAAATTAATTGAGCAAACAAGTAAGGATGTTGAAGTTTTAGGAATTCACACAATGTTTGGCTCTGATGTAGAAACACTTAGAAAACAAAATATTATAATTTCAAAAAATTCAAAGTCTAAAGAATTATCTAATAATTTTATAGACTTACTACACAAGCACGGAGCAAACATCTCTGAACTTGATGCTAGCGAGCACGATAATCACGCAGCATACCTACAATCTCTAATTCAATTTTTACTATTAGGTTATGGAAAATCGCTAAGTGAAGCTTTTGACTCTAAAAAAGACATAGAGTCTATGAATACACCTAATTCAAAAAATTTCGTTTCTACTCTTAAAAGAGTATTAAACTTAAGCAATGACTTATTAGCTGATATGCAAATTATAAATCCCGAGAACAAAAAAGCTAGAGAGAATTTAATAAAAAATTTAAAAAATATTGATTCTTTAATTGATAACGAAGAAAGAAATAAGATAGTTGATTTAAAAAAAGAAATTAAAAGCTTTATAGACTAAATTCAAGAGCTTTCAATGCTCTTAATTCATCAATATCTATTCCATTTTGCTCTGATTGATTCTTTAATTTTTCACTAACATCACTTATGTTTGTTTTTATTTTTTTATAAGAATCTTCTATTTTTTTATTAGAATATTTTCTAGAAATATCAATTTGTTTTTGTATCATTAATAATTTCAATTTAGCTTTTTCTAATAAAAATAAATTTTTATATAGATCTAAAGCTTCTCTTTTTAGATCATTTTTCATACTTAGAGAATAAATGTAATTAGAAAATCCTTTAACATCCATACTCAAAGAGCGATGCTCTTTTTGAAGTTTAATTCTTCTAGATACTGTATTCTTATTAGATAAAACGTTTAATTTGGCATTCAATTCTACTTTCTTAATAACTAAATCAACTAAATCACTAGAATTATCTTTAGCTATTAGCTTTATTTCTTTGTTTTTTATCTTAGCCGATTCTCTATTTAACCAATTATTTTTAAACTTATAGCCAATATTAAATTTTTTCTGATTGACTTTTTTTGTGTCTCTCTCTTTTTCTCCTGTGGCACTCTGCTTTAACTCAATCATTTCTATATTTTGAAGTAAGTTACTGACTTTTTCAAAGGTATGCTTTTTTTCCTTCTCTATAAAAGGCTCTTTTAAAGATGGTACTAGTTTTACAAAATCCGTATTTAAATATTTTTTTGTATGCTTTTTAACATTGAGCCTAAAATCTTTAGCAGTCTTTATAGTTAAACCCTGATTAAAATAGATAAAAATGGATAAACCAATTAAAGAAATAAGGTAGAAAAAACTTTTATAGCTAATTCTTTTCTTTGGCTTAACTTTTGCTTTAGATACAAATGTATTCTTACTTGCTAACTCTTCTTGCTGTTTAATTATTTCAGAAGTACTCGCTAGACTTTGTAAGATAACGCTCTGCTTAACAATATCATTTTTAGCGCTATTATCTTTTGAAATCTTAGACTTACTTAAAACTATACTATTAGTATTATTCTTTACACTGTCTTTTTGACCTACACTCTCTTTAATTATTTCAGGTATAACTATTTCAGGTTCTATATTCTCAGTTCCACTCACCTCACTACTTACAGTTCTGATCTTACTTTTATTAATAGACCTATGTCTTAAATATCTATAAATTTCTTTGCTAGATTCTGGTCGATTCTTTGCTTCTTTTGATAACATTCTTAAAACTAAAGAATTAATCCACTGAGGAATATCATTCCTGATTTCCTTAGGCTCTACAGGCTCTTTTTTTAGATGCATCCACATAATTGTAGCTGGAAGCTCATGCTGAAATGGAGGAGCTCCTGTTAACAGCTCATAAAAAATCGTGCCTAAACTATAAAAATCTGCTTGATAGGATGAGTTTGAACCAGTCCAAATCTCTGGAGCAATATATGGAGTAGAGCCAATAATTTCTTTATGTTGAGTAAGCTCTGAGCGCGAACTTCTTGCAACTCCAAAGTCTGCAATTTTTATTTTTCCATCTGAGATTAAAACATTTGCAGGTTTTAAATCTCTATGAATAATTTCTTCTTTATGAATCTCTCCTAAACCAGCAGTAATCTGCATTGCAATATAAGTAAAACGGTCAATTTCTAGACCTTCTGGTTTAATTAATGCTTCTAAAGAGTTTCCTTTTACATACTCCATAGTAAAATAAATTAAATCATGGTCTACCCCTACATCATATGTTCTAACGACATTATGATGATTTACACGGTGCATTAATTTTACCTCTTGAAGAAACCTCTTCCTCATTTTTGGGTCAGCTGCAATTTCTTTTTTTAAAGCTTTTAGTGCAACAATATTACCTGATAAAAACCTATCTCTTGCAAGATGTACGCTTCCCATTGCACCAGTTCCAATGCATCTAATCACTTCATATCTATTAGATATAACTAGTCCATCTAGTAAGGCATTCGTATTTACAGTTGATTCAAACACTCTTTATTAACGCTAAATTAGTAAATCTTTAATATCTGCTACATAGATCGGTATTTTATGAATTTATCTTGATATTAGACTAAAATACTTGAAATTATTAGACTATTTAAGTGCCAAAAAACTAGATTGTTCTAATAGCTTATTGTTCTGTTTTAAGTTCTGAGACTCTACCCCTAAGGTAAGTTCTGACTACATCATCTATTTGTCTAACTCCGAATTGAGCTTTTTGAACTTCATCAACCAAACTATTTATTGTTTGTTCAGTTACATCTATTTTATATCCCTGCTCTGAAAGACTCCATAAAGCTGCATCTAATCTTCTTTTTAAGATCTCAACTATAGAATCTCTATTTAGAGAATTAAAAACTAATATCTCATTAATTCTACCTAATAACTCAGGTCTAAAGACTCCTAATTCCGAAACCTTATTTTTAATTTCAAAAGCATTACTTTTGCTTAAGTCTCCACCTGCTGAACTTTCTTTGGCTAAGATATTCGAAGTTAATACTATTATAGTATTAGTCATATCTACTTTTTGATTACTTGAGCCATCAACAATGTAACCTTCATCAAAAACAGGCAAGAAAGCATCCCAAATTTTTGGATGTGCTTTTTCCATCTCATCTAATAATACAACACTATGTGGTTTTTTCAGTACAGCTCTTGTCAACTGACCACCTTGTTCAAAACCAGCATAACCTGGTGGTGGACCATAAAATCTATTTGCTTGAGAAGCATCATTAAATTGCCCCATATCAAATCTAATTAAAGCATCTTTACTGCCATATACTTCTTCAGCAAGCGCTCTTGCAGCCTCTGTCTTTCCAACCCCAGTAGGGCCTAAGAATAACAAAACGGCATGGGGGGCTTCTTTTTTACCTAACCTAATCCCAGATTTAGTTATTTTAGAAATTTCTCTTAAAGAAGAAATCACATGACTCTGCCCTACGATACGGTTAAAGACATCTTCTTGTTTTGGTTCTCTGTTTTTACTCTGAACATCTGCTGAATCTTTAACGCTAGAATCTTTACTACTAATTTGTTCTTTCTCAGGACTTTGCTTTGTAAAATAAATAGATGCTACTGCAGATGCAAAAACCAGTAAAAAATGCGGGAAGCCTGCTCTAGAAATTAAGGTATTAATAATCCCTTCTTGATTTGAAGCAGAATGAAATAAATAAACAAACAAGCAAGGTGCAACTAGTCTAATAATAGCTTGATAAAGATCTACTGTATTAACTGTTACTACAATTGAAGAAAGTAGAACTAATACTATTGCACCAGAGTAAAAATTAACTCCTGTCCAGGTTCCTGTACTAAATTTTTGAAACAACATTGAACTAGAAAGTGTTGCAATGAAAATCAGGATAAAATGGGACAAATGCCAAGACTTTTTATTCTCTACAGTTTTCTCTTCCATTCCAAATATCTAAATTAGCATCTAAATTGAGCTCTAAGCACGTGCTTGTTTCATATGTAAGGTATAATCCAAATAAGCAAGTGTTGCTTGGATATTATCTGTATTACTATACACATAGGCAAGAAAAAAATCTGTAATACTCGCTTTTCTAGTAGCAATTTCTTGAGCTACTTTTAAAACTAGCGCTATTCTAGTTTTATTCTCTTCTTCAAATGCTTCCCACCATTTTTTGGCATCACCTTTGGTGTTCTCCCAGTCCAAAGTTTTATCTTTTAACTCATTTAATGCTTTCCATAATTCCTGATCAGATGGTTTCGCTGCAACTCTATTAGGAGTAATTTTAGCGATTGGAGTTGTACCGTTAGCTTGAACACCCGCTGCTGCGCCCACTAGATTTCCGCCAGCATTTCCTGCTGGAGCTGGTTGAGCTTGTACTGGCTGCTCAACTTCTTCATATGTAATTGGAGAAGTTCTTAATTTAACTTCGTATTCCTCAGTAGAGAATTTATCTATGTCATTTAACATCTTAGGAATTTGATAATAAGGAGTTAAATGCCCTTGAAACACTGGAGTTTCAGGCATAAAAAATGTTGCTTGCTTTTGAGCCGGTCTACCAATTTCATCTGGTGTTAAAACTGCTCTTTGTTGAATTTGCTC